>CAZEWD010000092.1:0-10809 GCA_964515725.1 uncultured Binatia bacterium (SeqCode) | reverse complement strand
AACGCAAGCTTGCCGGAAAAGACCGGATCATGGAGATCCTTGGCCGCCACCGTTCGTCCGACGGTACAGCCAACGCCTGACCGATCCGGTTACACATCAGATCTGTAAGGAATACCAAGAGCACATCGTGCGACACACTATCTCTGTCCTCGTGGAGAACGAATTCGGCGTTCTCTCTCGTGTTGCGGGTCTTTTCAGCGCCCGCGCCTTCAATATCGAAAGTCTGACCGTCGCCGAGACGCTCGATCCGACGATGTCGCGCATCACACTCGTGACGCGCGGTGATGATCGGATCGTCGGACAGATCGAGAAGCAACTCAACAAACTGATCGGCGTCATCCAGGTGAACGACTTTACGGGTACGCCCCACGTCGAACGCGAGATGACGCTGGTGAAAGTGCGTGCCGACGAAAAGACACGTGCCGAGATCATGAACACGGTCGGCATCTTCCGTGGCAAGGTGATCGATGTCGGTCCCCAATCCTACGTCGTCGAAATCACCGGGAACGAAAAGAAGATCCGCGCCTTCATCGACCTGCTCCGGCCATTGGGTATCCTGGAGATCGTACGCACCGGAAAAGTCGCTATGCACCGTGGTGCCCATTCCCTGGGCGAGCCCCGGGAGAAAGAATGAGCCATATGATGAAAGTCTACACCGAAAACGATGCCGACCTCCAACTGATCAAGAGCAAGAAGGTTGCGATCATCGGTTACGGGAGCCAGGGACACGCGCACGCGCAGAACCTGCGCGACAGCGGAGTCGAGGTCGTCGTCGGATTGAAGAAGGGTGGCACCTCCTGGCCAAAGGCGGAGGCAGCCGGCTTCAAAGTGATGGAAACGGCCCAGGCTGCTGCCTGGGGTGACATCGTCATGGTGCTGGTGCCAGACGAACTGGCAGGGGAATTGTACGATAGTGACATCGCCCCCGGTCTGAAGGACGGCAAATATCTTGCCTTCGGCCACGGATTCAACATTCACTTCAAACGCATCGTACCCGCCGCCGGAGTGAACGTCTTCATGGTGGCACCGAAAGGTCCGGGACACCTCGTGCGCGGCGAATTCCAGAAGGGACGCGGCGTGCCGTGCCTGATCGCCATCCATCAGGACCCGAGCGGCGACACACGCTCGGTGGCACTCTCCTACGCACGTGGCATCGGCGGCACGCGTGCTGGCGTTCTCGAGACAACCTTCAAGGACGAGACCGAAACAGACCTGTTCGGTGAACAGGCTGTTCTGTGCGGCGGTGTAACGGAGTTGATCCGCGCCGGTTACGAGACCCTGGTTGATGCCGGCTACCCGCCCGAAATGGCCTACTTCGAATGCCTCCACGAAGTGAAGCTGATCGTCGATCTGATCTATGAAGGCGGCATCGCCAACATGCGCTATTCCGTCAGCAATACGGCGGAATATGGCGACATGACGCGTGGTCCGAAGGTGATCACCGAGCAGACGCGTGAGGCCATGAAGAAGATTCTTGGCGATATCCAGAGCGGCGCATTCGCCAAAGAGTGGCTCACCGAATACGAATGCGGCATGCCCCACTTCAAAGAACTCAGGAAGGCTGCTGCCAACCATCCGATCGAAGCGGTGGGTACCCGACTGCGGGCTCTCATGCCGTGGCTCGCCACCAATCGCCTGGTCGACAAGGACAAGAACTGAAGCGCGGGTCGGCGGCCTGTAAGGTGAGTTGCCTGCGCTCCCTGGAGTCCCTGACCACGATTCCGGAGCGATTGTGAGTGATACCAATCCGTCCCCCCCAAGGGCCTCGGGTTTGCCCATCGCGCGCGATGGCTACAACCTCATCGCCGTAGCAGTCGCTCTATTTCTCATCCTCGCGTGGTCGGGTGGAATCACAGGCTTCGTCATTGGCGCGGCGGTGCTGGCATTCACACTGAATTTCTTTCGTGATCCGGAACGCACACCGCCGAATGATCCCAATGCCATCGTGTCTCCGGCAGATGGTAAGGTCATCAAGATCGAGCCGATGCAGGATGACCGATTCCTGAACGGCCCAGCTACCCTGGTGAGTATTTTCATGTCACCGTTGAACGTTCATGTGAACCGGATCCCATGGAGCGGCCGTGTCGTGGAAACCCTCTACAACCCGGGCAAACACCTGCGTGCCTTCGCGGACAAGGCGTCTCTGGACAATGAACAGAACGCGGTCGTGATCGAGGATGATCAGGGGCGGCGCCTGGCTTTCGTGCAAATTGCTGGATTTGTGGCGCGCCGGATCGTCTGCCACATTGGTAAGGGTATGCCTGTCCAACGAGGCGATCGCTACGGTATGATCAAGTTCGGATCACGCGCCGACATCTACCTTCCCCGCGACGCCGAGATCGCTGTAAAGCTGGGCGACCGCACACGCGGCGCCGAAACCGTGCTGGCACGATGGACGTAGAAAAGCCCACCAGACCCGCAACCCTGTTTCCGATCGAAGGAGGATCCCCCCTTCGCAAAGGCGTGTATCTTCTTCCCAACCTGATCACGACGGCGGGCCTGTTCGCCGGTTTTTATTCGGTGATCGCCAGTCTGCGTGCCGACTTTCTTACCGCTGCAGCCGCCATCCTCATCGCCGGTATTTTTGATATGCTCGATGGCCGTGTCGCGCGGATCACCAACACGACCAGCCGCTTCGGTATCGAGTATGACTCACTCGCCGATCTGGTCGCTTTCGGTGTGGCACCCGGGATTCTCGTCTACCGATGGGCTCTCGAACCATGGCGCACGTGGGGTTGGCTGGCCGCTTCCCTCTACGCTACCTGCGGCGCCTTGCGGCTGGCTCGCTTCAACGTGCAATTCGATACAGCCGAAAAGCGTCACTTCATCGGTCTTCCGATCCCTGCCGCCGCCGGCGTGATCGCCACCACAGTGCTCGCCTACTACCGCTTCGGAGGCGAGGGCCGTACTCACACTCACTTCCTGGTCCTGCTCTTCACCTATGCCCTGGCCGGCTTGATGGTGAGCAACATCAAGTATTTCAGCTTCAAGGAGACCGGACTCGTCATCCGGCAGCCGTTCTGGCTGCTGATCGCGGTGATCGTCGTTCTGAAGTTGCTGATCGCCGAACCAGAAATCATCCTCTTTCTTTCCTTTGCCCTGTTCGCCCTGTCGGGTCCCCTCCGGATGTCGTACGTCCTCATGAAACGATTCCTCACCCGACAACAGCGACAGCAGCGAAGGCTCTTGCGAAACCGGTAGTACCGCATCGCGGTAAATTCAGAAATTGATCTCCGCTCCTCCAACTGCCACGAGAAGCGGCAGCGTCATCACGGCTCCGGCAGGCTGTGCCCGCTTTTCGGGACATCGCAGCCGGCCAGATCACCATTTCGATGGCAGGTGGGTACCCGATCCCATATCGACGGTGAGACGGTTGGCGCGGCAATACTCCCGGATGTGTGCGATGAATCGCGGACCCAACTCCGTGAGTTTGCGCCGTCCCACACCGCGGACCGCAAGGAAAGCGTCCGGTGAACCGGGACGCACACGTGCCAGTTCGCGTAGCGTCGCATCGCCAAAAATCACAAAGGGAGGCACACCCCGCTCTTCCGCGATGATCCGGCGCAGAAGGCGCAGACTCTCGAACAGGCCACGGTCGACACCTTCCCATGAATCCTTTGCACGTGGCACCTCTTTCAGTTTCTTTGCCGGTTGAACGAGCCGCACCGAGCGCTGACTTCGCATGACTTCCCATGACGCGGCGTTCAGCCGAAGTACGGGCCTGTCTCCCTGCGTGCGTTCGAGAACACCGGCATCGAGGAGCTGATAAACGTAACTCGTGACCGTCTTGCGGGCGATGTCCGAAAGTAGCCCGTACGTGCTGAGCTTCTGGTGATTCCAGCGACGGACTCGCTCGGTGTCGGCTCCGACGAGAACGTCGACGATATACTCAGTCCCGAAGCGCTCTCCGCTGCGCGCCACACAGGAGAGAATTTTCTGCGCGATCGCCGTACCGTCGGCAGCGCCTTCCACTTCGTTCAGACAGACATCACAGGCCTTGCAGTCGTCAGATGGGTACGCCTGGCCGAAGTATTCCGACAGCATGCGATGCCGGCAAACCGTGCTGTTACAGAACCGGCGCATACCATGCAGCAGACTGCGCGTAGCCTCCTGGATTTCGGGTGAAGCTGCGGTTTCCCCTGCCGATCTCTCGAACAGCCTCTCCCAGCGGATCGGATCGGCCGCCGAATAGAACAGCACGCACTCCGCCTCGAGCCCGTCGCGTCCGGCGCGTCCCGTCTCCTGCTGATAGTGTTCAATCGACTTGGGCATGGCGGCGTGGATGACACAGCGTACATCGCTGCGATCGATTCCCATGCCGAAGGCCACCGTCGCAGCGATGACGTCGAGCCTCTCGTTGGCGAAGTCCTCCTGCGTCTTTTGCCGCGCCTCGGCGTCCATCCCTGCATGGTAGAAGGCGGCGCGAAAGCCATGTGCGATGAGCATTTCCGCCATCGATTCGACATCCTTGCGGCTGATCGCGTAAACGATGGCTGCCTCACCCTTGTGCCGCCGGAGCGCCTGCACGACCTGCGCATGCACGTTGACACGTGGCAGAATCCGGTACACGAGGTTTGGCCGGTCGAAGGAGCCCACGAGTACCGCAGGTTGCCACAGGCCGAGTTGTTCGACGATGTCCTCGCGCACGCGTTCCGTGGCCGTCGCCGTGAATGCATGCAGACTCGCCTCTGGAAAATGCTGTTTGAGTTGTGCGAGCTGCCGGTATTCTGGCCGGAAATCATGGCCCCAATGGCTGATGCAGTGAGCCTCGTCAATGGCAAACGCACGAACTCGCACCTGATCGAGGAATTCCAGGAAACGCGGGGTCAGCAATCGCTCGGGTGCGACGAACAGCAAACGGAATTTTCCCGCGCGTGCAGCGCGTACGATTTCGCGTTGTTCCTCGTAGGATTGGCCGCTGTACAGAGCGGCGGCGGGATATCCGCACTGTCGCAGGCCATCAACCTGATCCTTCATCAGAGCAATCAACGGCGACACGACGACGTCGGTCCCGCCCGCCAGAGCTGCCGGGATCTGATAGCAGAGCGACTTGCCCCCACCGGTCGGCAGCACGACGAGAGAATCACGCCGTGCCAGCCCGAGTTGGATCGCCTCTTCCTGCAGGGGACGCAGAGAATTGTATCCCCAGTACCGCTGCAGGACCGCCAGGATGTCGGCAGACCGTGCAGTGGGCTCTCGGAGGAAACCATCGGGCATGAGAAATAATTCTCAATCAGGTGACTCGCCGGGGTGCAACAGAATCGCAAAAACCCACGACAAGGAATGATCGTATCGGTGCAGACACGGGCGTTTCCCCAGAGAGTCGGTGGCGCAAGGTTCTACGGACCAGCCGAGACGCGGATGGTCCAGCCCACAATTGTCTCGTGTGGACCGCCGATCCGAGCAGCATACCGGCGATCCCGGGGATTACACACCAACAATGGATACGAAGCTGACGCAACGCCCCGGCGCACCGCCGAGATTATGTGTCATGCCGAGCTTCGGTGCCTTGATCTGACGCGGGCCTGCCTCACCACGGAGTTGGAGCCACATCTCATACATCATGCGCAAGCCACTGGCGCCGATCGGATGGCCGAAACTCTTGAGGCCGCCATCGGGATTGACCGGTTGCGGTCCTTCGCCATCGAAGCGGCCGTCGAGAACATCCTTCCACGCTTGTCCGCGCGGCGAGAATCCCATGTCTTCCATGAGCACCAGTTCCGTCGGTGTGAAGCAATCGTGCACTTCCGCCATGCTGATCTCCTCGCGCGGATTCTGCACGCCCGCCTGTTTGTAGGCTTCCTGTGAGCTACGCACGACCTCCGGGAAGGTCGTGAAGTCGTAGTCCTGGCTGAAGTAGCCCTCAGCAGGTCCGGCAGCGAAGGACAGGGCTTTGATGAAGATAGGATTCTTTGTGTACTTGTGAGCATCCTCGGCGCGGCAGAGAATCGCTGCCGCTGAACCGTCGCTGACACCAGAGCAATCGAAGATTCCCAGCATTCCGGCGACCGGGGGCGATTTGCAAATCGTCTCCATCGGCACTTCTTTGCGGAACTGTGCTTTGGGATTTCTGGCACCGTTTCTGTGGTTCTTCCACGCAATCCTCGCAAGCACCTGTTTCAGGGTGTCCTCGGGCACGCCGTACTTCCGGGCATAGGCAGGGGCAAGTAGCGAAAACGTTGCGGGCGCAGTCATACTCGAATGTGTGCCGTCACTCGGGATGCTTGTCGACGTCAGTCCTGAAAATCCCGAATCCTTGAGCTTCTCGACACCGATCGCCATCACCAAGTCGTAGGCACCGCTGGCCACCGCGTAAGCGGCGTTGCGAATCGCTTCGCTGCCGGTGGCGCACATGTTCTCGAGCCGGGTAACTGGCTTGTAGGGAATCTTGAGTGCCTCGGAGAGCATCAATCCCGACAGGCCACTGGCCATCGTGCCCAGCCAGTACGCATCGACGGCATCCGGTCCGACGCCCGCCGATGCGTAGGCCTCCTTGGCCGCATCCACGAGGAGATCCTCGGGACCCTTGTTCCAATGCTCCCCGAACGGCGTGCAGCCCATCCCGACGATCGCGACACGGTCCTTGATGCCGTTGCTTGCCATGTTTTTGTTCTCCTCTGTCTATGTGATGCGGGACAAAATACATCTGGATGACGAAGTTCATCCATCCAGCTCTGTCCTGGATCCATTCAGCGCATCGGGCGCGCTTTCCAGAAGTAGTTATGAACTCCCTGCGCCGTGTAAAGCCGGCGAAAGGTCATCTCCAGTTGATTGCCAATGGCGACCTCCTGGGGATCGACATCGGTCAGCTCACAACTGAACCGGCCGCTGCCTTCGTAGTCTGCCACCGCGACGACGACCGGTGGCTGCAACGTGTAGGCGAGATGATCGAGCGTGTAGGTAGCGATCTTGCAGGAAGTATCCGCGTACCGTTCCTCTTGCATTTCATCGATTGCACCGCATTTCACGCACACACGCTGCGGCGGCAGGTGTCCGGTCTGACACTTCGTACAACGCGAGCCAACGAAAGCGAGCTTCCAGCGTTCGTGCCGTCGCATCGGCGGTGCCGCAGGGCGTTCCGGATCCGGACGGCGGGGTGGCTCGAACGGTAGAATACCGCGCCACTTCAGATAACTGTTGTACGCCAGGTCATTACGCTTCGATGCGATCCAGCGATCCACACTGTTCCCTCGGGGGACCTCAGCAATCCTACCGGTGACTTCGAGAAGCAGCACATCAACGCCATCCGCCTCGCAAACCACGAGGATCAGATCGCCGGGCTTCGCACCATCCAGGGTACGCGCCAGGAGTAATCCTGCATGGGCACAGCCCGTTCGACCGACCGAGGTTGCCAACGGATCGGCGATCTGATCCGGCTTGAGTCCGAGTGCTTTTGGCAGACTGGCCATGGACCGCGGATTCGTTCCATCCAGAATGACCGCCGTCAGTTGTTCCGGCTGTACGCCTGCCTCGCTGAGGGCACGCTGAACCGTTTCGAGAATTGCCGGAGCCATCGTATCGGCAGTGAACCGTTCCTCCCACTGCCTGGCAAACCGATCCTCCGGTAAGCGCCACACATCGAGGATTTCCATCGTCACCGAGGCACGTCCGCGCACGATGGCAATGGATTCAGGATCTGGACCCGTGACAAACGCGGACGCACCATCACCACCCTGGCTCTCGCGTGAACCGCTGGGTGCACCGACCACGACATCGCCGGCGCAGGCAAGCGCCTTGCGATTTCCCGCAGCAAGATCGAGCCCAAGCAGGAGGGCAGCCAGGCCCATTCGGGTCGAGCTGCCCAGTTCGACCGAAGCAATCCGTTCGGGAAGGTCGAGCGCCGCCTGAATCGTTGCCGTGTTCAGCTTCTCGGCATACGGGGGACTGGTGGTTGCGAACAACAAGGTATCGGGCTGGACACCGCCGCGCAGAGCCGACCGTGCCGCTTCGACAGCCATCGACACGGAATCCTCATCGTAGCTGGCAACGGCGCGCTCGCCCCTACCGCCGCCAAATGCGGCGCGCTGCAGGCGAAAGTAAGGGACATAACTCCCATAACGGACGATTCCGGGCACAACAGACCTCCTGAGGGCGGGAAAGATAGGCGGATTCTACAGAGATCGCCATTCGCAGCAATGGCGGAACGACCTGTGGCATCCCGCATCGCCAAATCATGAGCCGGTGCACACGGGATCTCGCAAGCCAGGGCGTCTCAGCCTGACGTCAGATGGCAGCCGACGACAGCTCAACGGCTCGTTTTCGACTCGGTCGAGAGAATGCGATAGATTTCGGGAATCTGGTCGCTGGCGTTCACGCGAAAGCCCAGATCCTTCAACAGGCCGTCGTGAATGTCGTAGATGACACCGTGCACCGTGAGATTGCGTCCTTTGACCCATGCTTTCTGCACGATCGTCGTGTGACACACGTTCGCAACCTGCTGCGCCACATTCAGCTCACACAGCCAATTCAGGCGCCGGGTGGGATCCGACACCGCACCGAGCGCCGCCTGATTCTGGTGGTAAATGTCCTTGATGCAACGCAGCCAGTTGTCGATGAGCCCGAGTTCGCCGTGCCGCATCGCCTGTGTCACACCACCACAGCCATAGTGACCCGCCACCATGATGTGTTCGACCTCCAGTTTCTCGACTGCGAATTGAATGACGGCCAGACAGTTCAGATCGTTATGCGCGACGACGTTGGCAACGTTCCTGTGCACGAACAACTCACCGGGAAGCAGGCCGACGATCTCGTTGGCCGGAACACGGCTATCGGAACAACCGATCCAGAGATATTTGGGCGCCTGCTGCTGGGCGAGTTTTTCGAAGAACTGCGGATCGAGTTCCTTCATCCCGTCCGCCCACCGGCGATTATTGGCGAAAAGTTCCTCGAACGACGGTGTCAGCGCTCTCATATGATCGTCCATCGGTGCGCTCCTTTTTCGAGTAGGTCAGATCCAACGATCCGAACCGGGATTTCCACCCCCGATCATCGCATCACAGGATTGTGGCCGTATGCAAGGACCGTCTTGACCCGAAGCCGATTCGGGACGGAAGCTCTCACGCTTCCGGATCGAACATCGGTGTCCAGCTATCGAGCGACAGAGCACCATCTGCCACGAGTGACGCACCATTGATGTAGCGCGCCGCTGGCGAACAGAGGAACAATGTGATTGCTGCGATCTCGCCGGCATCGGCAAGACGGTGCGCCGGGATATCCCGGACGGCAATCGATTCGTAGTCGTCCTGCTCGGCATGACGGAACTCCTCCTCACGCACACCGCGTGTCGACACCGTGCCGGGGGCTAGAGCGTTGATGGTGACACCGTGGCGCGCCCAATAGTAGGCCAAAGAACGCGTCAGATTCACGACTCCGGCGCGTGCCGCACCGGAATGGGCAAAGGCAGGCGCACCGCGCTCATACGAATAGATGTGGACGAGATTCACAACGGCGCCAAAGCGACGTTCGAGCATGTGCCGGCCCACACGGCTGCACATGTTCCAGGTGCCGTTCAGATTCAAGTCGATGACGGCCCGCCAACCACGATCGCTGATCTCATGGGGTCGCGCCGGAAACTGGCCCCCCGCATTGTTGACGAGAAAGTCGATGGCGCCGAAGCGCTCGATCGATTTGGCCACGAGATTCTCGACCTGCTCCACCTCCCGAATGTTCATCGGCTCCGCAAGACAGGATACCCCCAACTGTTCGATCTCTGCCGCGGTGGGCATCAGATTCTCCGGGTTTCGACTGGCAATGACCACGTTCGCGCCGAGTTGGGCAAATCCAAGCGCAATGGCTCTACCAATTCCGCGCCCTCCACCGGTGACCAGTGCGGTGCGACCGGTAAACAGCCCCGGTGCGAAGGTCTTCAGTGCGTCTCGTCCAGGATGCATGGATTCTCCGGCCCTCCTTGCGGTTCGTCTGGATCCGACATGCCCTATCGCATCGGGCCACTGCCGCCAAGGATCGAAAAAGCAGCGATTCGCCCAATGGCTCGTCGCCCCGTCCGATCTTCTGAGGGATCAGGGTCTATATTTGCAGTCCGGCAGTGGCAGCAAGCAACTCTCGACGTCAACGCGACGCATCGATGCGAGCTGTCGCCCAACGGCGCGCTTCATCAGCAGAGAGTCGGGCCTCTTCCGCAAGGACCTTTTCCCCGAGTGTTTCTTCCGCGGCTTGCAGATCGACTCGCGCCGCTGCCTGATCGATCTCACGGCCCGGAATCGCCTCATCGGCAAGAACGGTCATGACATTATCGAGAACTTCGGCAAAGCCGCCACGCACCGCCACCTTCTCCGTGACCTTTCCCGACTGGTAAACGAGAACGCCCGGTTCGAGGGAAGTCAGGAGGGCAGCGTGGTTCGGAAGCACCCCGAACTCACCCCGTGAGCCCGGTGCGGTCACCTGACTCACCTGCTCGTCGAGCAGTTGGGCACGTGGTGTTACGATTCTCAATTGAAATGAACTGGCCATCAGGATCACGCGGCGAGTTTCTTCGCCTTTTCAATGGCATCCTCGATCGTCCCGACCATGTAGAATGCCTGTTCCGGAACATTGTCGTGTTTGCCTTCGACGATTTCCTTGAAGCCACGGATAGCGTCGGGCAATTTGACGTACGCACCCTTGATGTTGGTGAACGCCTCCGCCACGTGGAACGGTTGCGACAGGAACTTCTGCACTTTGCGGGCACGAGCAACAATCAGCTTGTCCTCTTCCGAAAGTTCATCCATGCCCAGGATGGCAATGATGTCCTGCAGGTCCTTGTAGCGTTGCAGCACCTCCTGTACGGCGCGCGCCACCTGATAGTGTTCC
>CAZEWD010000091.1:562-10885 GCA_964515725.1 uncultured Binatia bacterium (SeqCode) | reverse complement strand
TCACGATCTTCGGCTTGTCGGCAACGAACATCAGCAGGTCGCCGACCTGGGCTCCACAGGCCTTTTCGATGGCACCACGCTCCTCTTCCGTGAGAAACTTGGCGATGGGCGACTGCCATCCATCCGGGTTGAGACGCACCCAGGCGACCCCCTTTGCTCCGTAGGGCGCCACGCGATCCGGAAGGTTGTCGAGGTCTTTACGTGAGAGCCGGTCGCCCGCAGGCAGACGCAGCATCTTGATGATACCACCCCTTTCCAGGGCCTCGCGGAAAACCTTGAATCCGCTGCTGCGCAGGAGGTCCGAGATATCGGTCAATTCCAATCCGAAACGCATGTCGGGCCGATCGATGCCGAAACGGCGGATCGCTTCGTCATAGGTGATACGCGGAATCGGGTTCGGCGTTTCGATACCACGCAATGCGCAGACGGATCGCAGCAACCCGTCCGTCATACGCATGATGTCGTCCGGGCGGACGAAGGACATCTCGATGTCGATCTGTGTGAACTCGGGTTGGCGGTCGGCGCGCAGGTCTTCGTCGCGAAAGCAGCGTACGATCTGGAAGTATCGATCGTAGCCGGACACCATGAGCAACTGTTTGAAGATCTGGGGCGACTGCGGCAGGGCGTAGAAGTTACCCGGGTTGACGCGACTCGGAACGAGATAGTCACGCGCTCCTTCGGGGGTGCTTTTGGTGAGAATTGGTGTTTCGATCTCGAGGAACCCCTCCGAGTCGAGGTAGTCACGAACCGCCTTGGTCAACTTGTGCCGGAAGACGAGATTCCCCTGCATTTCCGGGCGGCGAAGATCGAGGTACCGGTATTTCAATCGAGTCGCTTCGGTCACATCGCTCCCCGCATCGACAGAAAAGGGCAAGGGACGCGACCGGCTTAGAAGTCGCGCCTCGGTTGCAACGACTTCGATCTCACCGGTCGGCAGATTCGGGTTGACCGTTTCGGCCGTGCGGAGCGTCACTTTGCCTTTGATCGCCTCGACGAACTCGCCGCGCAGATCCTCCGCGAGATGGAACGTGTTCTTGCTCCGCTCCGGATCAAACACGATCTGCAGGATGCCGCTTCTGTCCCGCAGGTCGACGAAGATCAGACCGCCATGGTCACGGCGGTTGTTCACCCAGCCCATGACCGTCACTTCGCGATCGTTGTCACTCGTGCGCAGATCGCCGCAGTAATGGGTACGTTGCCAATCCGACAAGCCTTGCAATGGGGAGGTCGTGGGTCGTTCTTCGCTCATGATGTCCTATCGATCCAGCGGATGCAGCGGTCACGCAGTCCGCTCGATGGGTTGATCTGAAAGTTCTGCCAGAGTTTTGCGCAGCTCATCTGCATTCAGTTCAAATGCCAGGGCACGTTGAAAATCGCGCCGGGCGCGCATGTCACGCACGGTTGCCGCTCCGGTAGAGAGTTCTTCTTCTCCCACGATCAGGACGTGGGCTGCCCCGGACTTATCCGCCAGACGCATCTGACTCTTCAGGCTGCGAGCGGCACTCGTCTCCACACGCATTCCCTGGAGACGCCAGCGGTGTGCCAGATGCATGACTTCCAGTTCCGCCGGTGCTCCGATGGGTGCGATGAAAATCTCGGGTGACTCAGCAGTCTTCCCGGCATCGTCGCGCATCGAGAGCAGCAGCCGCTCAACGCCCAGCGCGAATCCGATTCCCGGGATGTCTCCGCCACCCAGGGCACGGACCAACCCGTCGTAGCGTCCGCCGCCGCCGACCGCGTTCTGCGATCCCAGCCCTTCGGCCGTGACCTCGAATGCCGTGCGCACGTAATAATCGAGGCCACGGACCATGCGCGGCGCAAGGGTATAGGGAATCTGCTCACGATCGATGATGCGACGCACGGTTGCGAAGTGATCGGCACAGCCAGCACAGAGGTGATCGATCATCAACGGAGCACCAGCAGTGGCTTCCTGACAGGACGGATTCTTGCAGTCGAGGATACGCAAGGGGTTGCGTTCGAGACGGCTGTTGCAGTTCTCGCAGAGTTGGGCACGCCGCGCCGCGCCAAATTCACGCAAAAGTGCGCGGTAACCAGGCCGGCACTGTGCGTCTCCGAGAGAATTCAATTCAAGGCGTGGATTTCTTATCCGGAACTCGGAGAGGAGGTCGTGCAGCAAGAGCAGAATCTCGGCATCGATACTCGCATCATCCCGTCCCAGCGCCTCGACACCGATTTGCGCGAACTGGCGCAATCTGCCCTTCTGAGGCCGCTCGCGGCGAAACATCGGACCCATGTAGAACAACCTTGAAACAGGTTCGTGTTGTGCCAGCGAATGCTCGACGTAAGCTCGGACGACGGACGCGGTGCCTTCCGGTCGCAGCGTCAGGGAAGCTCCGTCGCGGTCGTCGAAGGTGTACATTTCCTTCTCGACGATGTCGGTGGTTTCCCCGAGTGAACGCTGGAACAGCTCGGTACGCTCGGCAATCGGAACACGGATTTCGCTGTAACCGTAGCGGCGGAAAACCTCGCGCGAACGTTGCTCGACCCAACTCCAGCGTGCGCTCTCCCCCGGCAGGACGTCGTGGAAGCCTTTGACAGAAGTGATTTTCATTTCGGGAGCTTGCGCCGCAGGCCGCAAGTCGGTAACAGAGGGGTCCCGGCAAGTCAACGAACGGTCCACGCGCGTGGGACGAAAACGACAGCTCGCTCAGATCGCTCTCTTTTCGCGAGTCACTCTGGCCGACGGGTGCAATATCATCAATAAAATTCCGGCATTCGTGTCACTGGTGTTCTTCATCCTGACGATCGTCCTGAAAGGGACGGCCGTGATGGCCCAGAGCGTCTGTTGCCAGTGTAATGACGGCATCTTCCTGTCGTGCGGCGTCGAATTGATCCCTGGAACCTGTGGTTTCGACGATCCGACCTGCTGGCCCGTACCGAATGCCGACTGCAATGGTCTGACGGCGCTATGCGTCCCGTACACCCCCACACCGACCTTCAGCCCAACTCCGACACCATCGTTCACTCCGACCCCGTCACCAACGGTGACACCGACCGTGACACCGACGCGCACACCGACGCAGTCCCACACGGTTACGGCAACACGCACGCCGACACCGACCCAGACACCGACTTCCACACCCACACCGACACCAACGCTGACGGCAACGGTGACGCCGACCAGCACACCAACGCCCACGCCGACCGAAACGTCCACCACGACGGCAACCAACACGCCGACGTCCACGCCGACGGTAACCCAGACCAACAGCCCGAGCCGCACGCCAACGTATACGGCAACACCGACTCCAACACGCACGCCGACGATCACCGCGACACCGAGCAGCACCAGCACACGGACCGAAACTCCGACCCCGACCTATACGGGCACACCGACGAACACTCCGGGCCCGAACGACTGCTGCCAGTACTTCAATCCTTTTGGCACGACCTGCGGCCCGTCGTTCAACGGTCTGTGCGGCGACGGCGCTGTGATCGTTTTCGATGCCGTGTGCGAGGGAAATGGCGTCTGCGTTCTGTTCACGCCGACACCCACACCCACGATGACAGCAACGATTACGCCAACCGAGACACCGACAGCGACATTCCCCCCGACGAATACCCCGACCGAGACCGCCACGCCCACGAATACCGGAACGTTCACCTCCACTCCCACGGCGACACCTACGCTGGGTGTCAACGACTGCTGCCAGGAGAACCGCAGCGGCCTTCTGACATGCGGCCCGCCCGTCAATAATATCTGCTCCGGTGCCGCCGTACCCGTGTACGGTGCCGTATGCCTTGGAGCCAGCGGCCTATGCGCCACATTTACGCCGACTCCCACGGCCACAGCCACGCCTACACCGACGGGCAGCGCCTATCCGACCTCAGGCCCCAATTGTATCGGACTCGGTCCGATGGGGAATGCAGACCAGCCCGACAATCAACCTACGGGTTTTACCGAGAACTGGCGCGCCGTACAGTATGATGATGGTGACGTCTCCTACGTGCACTATGACCAGAGCACGTCGACTCTGGGTCCACGCTCCGATATCTACACGATCGAGGACGCCCCGCCGCGCGACGAACCCATCATCTCCGTCGTCGTACATGTCGTCAGTAGATCCGTAGCGGGTCTGCCCAACAGCGGGACGTTCGGAGTCCTTCGTGGCGGTACTCAGACCATCCACAGCGGTGTCTTCAAACCGGCCACCACGCAGTATGCCGATTATACGACCAACTTCTGTAAAAACATCCTGCCGACACCAGGACCCCCACCGTGCGTCAACCCTGCGTACGGTACACCCTGGACCTGGGCCGATGTGAACAAGATCCAGGCGGGCGTCAAACACCAGGTCTCTGCCGGCGACTCGATGCGCACCACGAATGTTTGGGTCGAGGTGTGTTGGCAGACGCCCACACCCACGCCAACGATGACCAGGACGCAGACGTGGACGCGCACACCGACAGCGACGAACACTCCTTCGAATACGCCGACCATCACCGATACGCCAACCCCAACGCCGACGGCAACCGCAACCCCGACGACCACAGATACCGCGACTCCGACGAACACCCCAACCTCGACCAATACCCCCACTCCAACTTCGACACCGACCACGACCCCAACACCGACCACGACCCCGACACAGACCGCGACGGCGACGCAGACACCGACGCGAACCTACACCGTGACACAGACGGCATCGCGCACCCCGACACCCACCCCGAGCCCAACCTCGACGCGGTCCTCCACTCCCACTCCGTCCGAAACGCCCACACGCACACCTGTACCCACGTCGACACCCACAGGAACCCTGCCACCGACTCTCTCGCCGACGGTGACACAAACGGCGACGCGGACCTATACGGCAACGCTGACGCCGACATCTGGTCCGGTCACGGTCACACCGACCCGTACTCCGACACCGTCCCTGACACGCACGCAAACGATCACGATGACTCCCAGCATCACGGGGACAAAACCGACGTTTACGCCGACAGCAGTTCCGAAGATCTCGTTTCTGCTGGCGATGGGTAATAACCAGTGGGAGTGTGCATTCGATCTGGCAACCGAGCTCGGTTTCCAGAACGCTACACGATCTCTGGTCAATCTGGAATTCGAAAACGCAGCCCAGATGCGCACCCAGTTCCAGGTCGTTTATGTCGCGCCAGGCCTGTCCGCCGGAGACTATTCGTCCTTGCAGAGACTGGTTGCACCGGGTGGCTTCATCGAACAGTTCGTCAGCCTGGGCGGCGTCGCCGTCCTGAACGTGGCAGGTCTCTTCGGGGATCAGACAAATGTCGCCCCGGGTGGCATTGGCTTCCAGCGCAGCAGCTCACACAACAGCGAGTCGATCGTGCGGCCAGACCACCCCTATTTCGATGGATCGGGTTTTGGCGGAGATCCGCTGAGCGCCTCCGATTTCGAGGAGTGGGGACCGACCGACGAAGGTATTCTATCCAATCTTCCCGGCAACGCATCCATTCTCATCGAGAACAGCGCAGGGCCAAGCCTGGTCGAATACGTCTACGGCGATGGACGTGTCATCGCCAGCAGCCTCGGATATTGCTGGCAATCGCGTCCCAACTCGGATGGCACTGCGATGCGGAATCTGCTGCGCTACAGCGTTTTTTATCAGGATTTCGCCAACACGCCTGCACCAACTCTGACTCTCACACCGACGCCCACGGTCACACCGACGCGCACCGCCTCCCCCACCGCATCGGCGACACGCACACGCACACCGACACGCACGCCATCGCGCACGGCGACGGCGACCTATCTGGTGGGTGACGCCAATCTCGATGGGTTCGTCGACGAGTACGACCTCGAAGCGCTTTTCTATTACATCTTCGAGGAACTCCCGGCGCCCATCGAAGCGGACGTCAACCGTGATGGTGTGATCACAGCAGCAGACGTGAGTGCGTTGCTCCGGCAACTCGGACGGTAGCCCGCTTCTTTGAGGGTGTGGTCGACATGCCGGCGGCTGAAGCAGTTGCACCGGAGAGTCTGTGGGATGTTATGGAATCGTCTGTCCACTGGCGTAGTATGCCGCGAATCAAGGACGAGCTTGCCGTGATCTTCATCGTTGCGAGAAGAGAGGGGAGTTGCGTTGTTCAAGCAGTTTCCGATGAGCGCGCTCGATGCGATCGTAGATCGATCCAGGGGTGACGTCGCGGACCAAACGCACCACGATCTCTGGTTTGTCTGGTAACTGAACGCGTGTTCCAGAGTAGCGATGATCTCACGCAGCCTCGCAACCTGGAAAAATGCCATCTTACAACGCTTCCTGGCGCACAAACATCGCCTCCTGCATTGCACGGGCTCAAGATGGGTGAAACACTGTTTACATTGACTCCGCTCGGGTCCGTCTGGTCGAAATGTCACGCGGGAATTTGAGAAATCGTGCTGCAGGCGGCTTGCGTCATGTGGCGATGACCCGTTCGGAGAACATGGCCCGTATCCGAGGCTCCAACACGAAACCGGAAATACGCTTGCGCCGGGCCCTTTGGTCTGCAGGTCTGCGGTATCGGCTATTCATCACAACCCCGGCGGGGAGACCGGATATCGTGTTTCCATCGCGAAAGATCGCCATTTTCGTTGATGGGTGCCAATGGCACGGTTGCCCGGAACATTACGTGCGGCCGAGGACACGTGAGGAGTTCTGGGGTTCCAAACTCGCAGAAAATGTCCAGAGGGATCGGAGACAGACACTTACTCTGGAAGCAGCAGGCTGGCAGGTTTGCCGGTTCTGGGAGCATGAGGTGGCAACACAACTGGAAAAAGTGGTTGCCAGGATTCGAGCCACCGTAGAGGGCCAGCCCCGGGGTGAAGAGCGGCGTTACTGCGTGGTGAAGGTGGAACCGCTCGGTCTGAAGGATCAGGAAGCACGGTACATGGAGGACCTGCGGGATCCGACGATAGAGCGGCGTGTCGAGAAAGCTCGGAGCACGAGGAAATGGTGATCGTGCTGATGCTTCGCTGAATCCCGGCCTCAACCGGCCGTTCAGCGAAGAAGGAATCGGCGTGGAAAAATCATTCTCAACGTTCGAATCGATAGAGCAGGCATTACTCGACCAGAATTGTAAGTACGCTCTCGTCAAAGTACTTGCGAAGAATCAGGACAACGAGAAGAACCAGATCTATCTTGGCGCGGAGCGTGGCCTTTCGCAGCTACTCCCTGGAATTCCCGGAGTCCGGAGCGGCAGTACGAGTACACGAAAACGCCATTCCGTACCGGGCCAATTGATCACGGAACTCAAACTTGAATTTTCCTGGTTGTGGCCCGACGCTCAACCCAGCCCGGCACCATCAACCCGGATCATCGACTACTTCCAGTACGCGGCCGACGGTGAGACGAGGCTATCGGGCTTCATTCGTGACTGCCCGAGGGCTCCCCGCGCATTGCGGCGCGATGAAATGGATGCGTTTGGGCGTCGTGTTCTCGTGATCGGCGTTGCCGAAGAAAGAACCTTCGGGATCGTAGTCACGGACCGGGATGGACAACAACTGGTTGATCGGCTCAGTGCGCTTCCCTTTGTCCCGAACCACCCGGTACTGCGTTTATGGGAGCTGAACCGGAATGATCCGAGACTGAATCCTGATGTGCTGATTGAGGATCTGCGCAAGATCGCGGGTCGGCCACTTCCTGCTTGCGCGTTACACCGGGCTGGCGAGTCCCCCGTGCCACAACGAGCACGACAGGGCGGCGGCTGGACCCTCGAGGCAAATCTTGGAATCCCCCGAAACAGTGCTTCCGGACCTGATAAGCATGGGTTCGAAATCAAAAGTGTCAGCGGCGATCAGGTCACGATCATCACGACAGAACCGGATCTTGGTGCACGCCCGGAGGGCTTCGTCGATTATATGAAGCGGTTCGGATGGGAAAGTCCTGTACGCCCCGGACATTGGGTCTTCAACGGTGCCCATCGCTGTAATCACCCGAACAATCGGACACACGCGAAATGCCCCGGCGGGAACCGGCGAGCCACGAATCCTGCTGATCGAGACGAGAACTGACCAATTGATCGCAGGCTGGAGTTATCGACGCATTGCTGAACATTGGAACAAAAAGCACGCGGGTGCCGTTTATGTGGAAACCATCCCCAGTAATTGTGATGGCGGAAGATTTCCGTCCCACTATTCCTATGGACCGACGGTCTGTATTGGCATCGGCACCAACCCGATCCGGTATTTCCAGAATCTCGCACGTGGCGAAATCTACCTTGACCCAGGCGACAGTCTCTCAGCCGGCGGAACGCAGAAGAGGCGAACTCAGTGGCGCATACGTGGAAATATCAGAAGCGCATTAGCAAAGCGCCTTGAACCGCTCTATTTCCAATTTGATGTATACGACCTCCCGTGATCAGGCAGCGCCCTTGATACGACCAAGGAGATCCCGCTCCCCCTGGCGACGAAACAGCTCCAACTGCTCCCGCGGTGGGATATTCTCGCAGGGAGCTTCGTCCAGCGTCGATACGATAACTTCCGCAACGTTTTGGATCAGAGGAACCACAACGGAATTGCCGAACTGGCGGTAGGCTTGCGTATCGGAAACAGGAATTCGGAACGAGTCTGGATAGCCCATCAGCCGCGCACATTCCCGCGGGGTCAGGCGCCGTGGGGTCCGGCCCTTACCGCGGCTCACAAGGATCTCAGAGCCGTCCTTGAAATAGCGAGCTGATAGAGTACGGGCGATATCGTTGCCGTCGACCAGGCCGTACCCAAAGCCATTTCCTGCGGCACGGTGCTTTGCTGCGTAGTCACGTAGATAACGCCACAGGTGATTCGTAAGGACATATTTCGAGGCGACCTTCGCCTCAGGCCCCTCCGTAAAAGGAGGCTCTGCAATCTCAGTTCCGTTCTCGGGGTGGAGGATCGTGTTCAGACGATGTTGCCCTTTTTCCGGCAGTGAAACCAGATGCCAATGGAATGCGCGTGGCTCCCTGAAGCCCACGATGAGGATGCGCTCCCGGTGCTGGGGCACAAAATGCTGCGCGTCGAGTACCTTGAAGGAAATCGAATAGCCGAGTTCATCTTCCAGGATCTCTCGAATGACACGAAAGGTGTTTCCCTTATCGTGAGTCACCAGGTTCTTGACGTTCTCGAGCAGAAACGCCCGTGGCTGTTTGGCGTTGATGATGCGCGCTACGTCAAAAAAGAGGGTTCCCTGCGCCTCGCAGGCGAATCCATGCGGTCGCCCGAGTGCATTCTTCTTTGACACGCCCGCGATAGAAAACGGCTGGCAGGGAAACCCGGCCAGAAGGATATCGAAATCCGGCATCTGACGGCCTGGATCGGTCAGGTGAGTGATGTCTCCAAAGATTTCATGTTCATCCTGAAAGTTGGCGCGGTATGTCTGCTGGCTGTACTTGTTCCATTCGCTGGTGAAAACACACCCCCCGCCCTGTGCCTCGAACCCGAGCCGCATCCCTCCAATACCTGCAAAGAGGTCGGCAAAAGTGAACTTCGGTGAACCATACGCCGCCGTTCGCTCCGCGACGAGAAGTCCCTTCAGTGCCGGTTCCAGTATGGCGGGTGGGGCGATCTCCCCATGCACCCAGCGGGTTATCGTTTTCGGATTGCGCCCCAGCTTCTCCGCAAGACCCTCGCGCCCGTAACGAGTGAGTGCCCGATCGAGCAGTCGGATGGTTTCGGAATGCGGGATCTCGCCAGTGGGTGGTAGACCGTGAGTACGCTTCTTCGACATGGGGAATCCTCAGGGACATTTTGTCCTGAAAGGTTCCCCTTTTACAAGCGAATGATCTCATGTAGGCGAAAAGATGAAGTCGATCGTGATGTTGAGCAGGGGTTGTGTACCCAACCGAGACCTACGCTCGATGGAGAGAAGTTCGGCCATGTGCCCTTGTCGCCACCTTAAGGGAATGAGGCATTTGGGGGAGGCTGGTGGATAGCTGGGAAATCCCTCACGCCGCCGTCGCCGCCCAGATCGCCAACTCCACCGCGCACTGCCCCTCGGTACCTCAAAGAGAATTGCCGGGATATGTGCGATGGGTGGTTAAACGGCGGCGCGTGTGGATCAGCACACTTTCCGTTGGTGCCATCGCTCACGTCCAGAATTTTTGGAGCGGCGGCTGCGCCGCCGCTCCAACCATCAACCACACCAAAGGACCAGATCAGCAGGTCACAAGCCGCCTCGCACTGCCCGCACCGCGTAAGAGTTAGCCTTGGCGTAGTAAGCGTCCACAGTCCCGCTGTTGAAGTTCCCGCCCCACGCGCTGTCGGACGTGCCGGTCGAGGACGACCAGTAGCCACCAGCGGCCGTGCAACTGCATGCCGCCACTTTCACGTCCGAGCAAGCCGTGCACGTTGCCTTGTGGAACGCTGCTGGCACAGTC
>CAZEWD010000091.1:0-552 GCA_964515725.1 uncultured Binatia bacterium (SeqCode) | reverse complement strand
TCGTAGTCCACAATACTCTGCAACTCTTTGATACTCGGCAGCCGCCAATCGCAATGTCCGGCAAAACACGGCGGTGTGTTCAATGCCGCCAGAAAGTCCGTAAATGCCGTTCCATCGGTGATATTCGTGTTACCATACGACGCTCCCGACACATGTGTATGTGTTGTCCTTGCCGTGAATCCCGTTCGAGTCGTCTTTCTTCTCCCACATCAGTCCCGTCACATTGTCCGTGATCGTGCCGTCCCCGTTGTCCGTAAACGACATTGCAGCACCCGGCCGCAAGTCACCATCGGAGCCCGAACCATACGACGTCGTCTGTCCGCTCCGGGGTAGTGGGCCGCCACCGCCACTGCCACCACACGCCACATCGGGCAGTCCATCGTTCGGTGTGCCGTCGATTGCTGCCGCATCCGCCTGTACCCTGGCCACAGCGTCGGTTGTACGGTTCGGGTCTGACGGCGGGGGCGTCACCCCACCCATCGGCGCCACCAGCGCACCTAGGAGTCTGTCGGAGAAAAACCAAGGTGTGGGCTATTGGTCAAGCTGAGGGAG
>CAZEWD010000090.1:0-10922 GCA_964515725.1 uncultured Binatia bacterium (SeqCode) | reverse complement strand
GGTCGCGCGGGATTGGTTCAGCGTGGACGACGTTGCACCTCATGTATGAAAAGGAAGCGGCCGAGATCCTTGGCATTCCAGAACATGTGACACAGGCGGCCCTGTTGCCGGTGGCGTACTTTACAGGAGAGGATTTCAAACCAGCCAAACGTCTGCCGATGGAGAGATTTGTATCCCTGAACACGTGGGGGCAGCGGCTCATGTGAATCATCTCAGAGGGAGTGTGGTACGGGCTTGCGCTGTAGGATCGAACTACGCTTTCCTCACGCCTCATGGGAAAGGTCTACAGTGTCATTGATGACCGGATTGCCGGTCTGATCGGTGCGCAGAAAATATTCTTCGTGGCCACTGCACCGTTGAGTGCGGAGGGTCATATCAATGTGTCACCCAAAGGGTTGGATACCCTGGTGATCCTGGATCCGACGACCGTGGCCTATCTCGATCTGACAGGTAGCGGGGTCGAAACGATCGCCCATCTCCGCGAGAATGGCAGGATCGTTCTCATGTTTTGTACCTTCGAGGGACCCCCGAAGGTGCTCCGTCTGCATGGAAGGGGGGAGGTGCTGGAGCCGGCGGATGATGATTTTGCCGATTTGCGCAGCCGTTTCGGGAATTTCCCAGGTGTGCGCGCGATCATCCGGATCAGACTCGATCGAATCTCGGATTCATGCGGCTATGGTGTGCCGCTGTACCGCTTCGAGGGGGATCGGAGTCAGATGATCGAGTGGGCCGAGCACAAGGGAAACGAAGGGATCGCCCGGTACCACGAAGAAAAGAACCGGGAAAGCATCGACGGATTGCCTGCTCTCAAACGGTAGGAAAGGGAGTCGATCCTGCCGATCAGATGTCCACGACCACGACGGCGCGCCACTCATCTTTCACTTTGCGGACATCGAGTCGGTGCAGTGTGACTGCCTTGATGTCGCCGCTCAGGTGATGCCGTTCCGTATCGATCGGCTCTCCTGTCAGGAGGGCCGTAGCTCGCCAGCCGCTGCCTGCCTCTTCGACTCTGACATCCTGTGCGCGCAGGAACAATCCTTCGGCATCTTTGAAGTAGACCAACTCTTCCAGGAAGCGGACGAGCAGAAGATCGATGGCATTGTGTTCGACACGGATCTGACGCTGTGTTTCTTCGCGCAGCTCATCGGGATTCTCGATCATGATGGAGAGGGTTGCATCCGCCGCAGCCTGGAAACATTCTGAGAGAGTTGCCCCCCTGGCGATGAAACCTGCATCGGCTGTTGGTGCATCTTCGAGTAACTCGAAAGACGCCATGCTCAACCTTTGATGTTGCCGATAGGAGTCAGTCGAACGACCGGCGCCGATAGCCGCGCAATCGAGGTTGCCTCGACGACCTCGTCGATGTCCTTGTAGGCAGCCCCCGCTTCCTCCGCCAGGCCCGAGTAGGAGACGCTACGGACGTAGATGCCTCGCGCTGCAAGATCTTGTGCGAGCCGTTTGCCATGAAACCGTTTCTTGGCAGCCTGACGGCTCATCTTGCGACCGCTGCCATGCGCGCTGGTATAAAATGCTTCTGCGGCACTGGGAATTCCCCGCAACAGATACGAGCCGGTTTCCATGCTGCCGCCCAGGATGACGGGTTGGCCCACCTCCCGATATGCGGCCGGTAATCCAGGCATGCCAGCGGCGTAGGCACGTGTGGAACCCTTGCGGTGAATGAGTAGCGTCCGTTTCCGTCCGCCAACTTCGTGCTCCTCGAGTTTCGCCGTGTTGTGACAGACATCGTACACCTGTTCGAGCCCCAGTTCTGTTTCGCTACGCGCAAGGACTTCGGTAAACACCTCTCGCACACGGTGCAGAATGACCTGGCGGTTGGCGAACGACATGTTCATCGCGCACTTCATTGCCTTGAAGTAATCCTGCCCCTCGGTGGAACGGAAAGGAGCACAGGCGAGATCACGGTCGGTAACCTCGATACCGAACTTCGTCTTCATGAGTGGGGCAAAGAGCTGCACATACTCGCTGGCGATCTGATGTCCGAATCCCCGGCTGCCGCAATGGAACATGATCATCACCTGGTTTGGCAGGGTGATCCCCATCGCAGCGGCAACCTTCGCATCATACACGTGTTCCGGTTTGACGATCTGGATTTCGAGATAGTGATTGCCAGAACCAAGTGTGCCAACCTGACTACGCCCACGTTCGAGTGCTCGCTGGCTTACCTTGGAGGGATCGGCGCCGGCAATGACACCGCCTTCCTCCGTGAATTCGAGGTCGGCTGCTCTGCCGTAACCCTGCTCGACACACCAGCGCGCACCATTGATGGCCACTGCCTTGAATTGATCATCATCGAGATCGAGAAAACCGCGTCCGCCCACGCCGGCGGGGACTCGTCTGTAGAGTTCGTCGACGAGATCACGCAAACGGTCGGCGATGTCGTCGTACGTGAGATTCGTGCGGACCAGACGCATACCGCAGTTGATGTCAAAACCAATTCCTCCCGGGGAGATCACGCCGTGATCCGGATCCATCGCGGCAAGGCCACCGATCGGAAAACCGTATCCCCAGTGCCCGTCGGGCATGCAGAAGGCGTGATCGACGATGCCGGGCAAACAGGCGACATTCGTGATCTGCTCGAAGACACCATCGTCCATGGCCTCAAAGAGACCCGGCGTGGCATAGATCCGGGCCGGGACCAACATCCCCGGTTTGATGTGACGGTCGATTTCCCAGGTGGCTCCCCCGATCTGCCGGGCGTGTTGCCGGATTTTCGATTGGCTGGGTTCTCGCTTCGCCATGGGATGAGCCTATCCGCCGGGGGGTGGTACCACAACATGGGTGAAAAGAAGCGCATTCCGAGCGCCGTTCATCCGTGTCAGACCCCGCTTCTGCGGAGGAGGCTGGTTGTTTCCAGAGCGGAATCCTTGTTCAGTGGAGTCCCATGAGTTTTGTTTTGCATCGCCGGATTTCCCACGCTGAGGTGGATTTCCTCGGGGAGGTCAAGGTGTCGGCCCTTCTGGGCATGCTGGAGCAGGCTGCCGTCGAGGCATCGAGCGCTGCTGGATATGACGCAGCGCGCTACACGCAGGAGGAACGGGTATGGATCATCCGGCGTACCCGGTTGCAACGCTTGCGGCCGATCGGTGGCGTCGATGAGATCGAAATCCATACGCAGATCGCCGACATCCGTCGTGCACGTTCTCTTCGTCAGTATTCTGTGCGGCATGGGAATGAAACGGTGGCGGAAGCGACGACGGACTGGATCTACTGCAACATGGCCACCGGCCGGCCGGTACGAATCCCCGGTGAATTGGCCAGCGCACTGAGCGGAGGTGTGCAGTTACCGTCCTTGCCGAGAGACGAGGTCCCTCCCGCCCCGGAGAGACCGGCCTCGGAATGGAAGCTGACGGTTCACCCCTCACATCTCGACCATGTCGTCCATGTGAACAATGGCATTTATGCAAACTACCTTGAAGATGGTGCCTTCGTTCTGTTCGCCTCCGCCGATTGGCCGTTTGTCCGGATGATGATCCATGGTGGTGCGTTGCGGATCACCAGCCTTGACTGCGAATACTTTGCTGACGCGCAGGCTGGCGATGATCTGACGGTACGGTCGTGGATACTCGAAGCAGACTCCTTCTCTTCCAGCGTGCCGCCCCGGCGGGCGAAACTGCAACATTCGATTGTCCACGCAAACGGGCGTGAGTTGGTGCGCGCTTGTAGCGAATGGACCTGGCGCAGGCGGCCCCCTGTCCTGGGGGGAGTACCCGCGGAGGACAGCGCTTCCATAATCTAGCTTCGACCAGAGGCGGGCTGGCGAGGGAGCCGTGATGAGCCTGCCATGACTGTGAAGGTGTTTCTCACCGGTGAGCTGGTGTCTCTGTCGATGCTTGCATCCTGGCGATCGCCCTTGCTTATACGGCCAGCATGAAGGGAACGTGGTTTGATCTGGACGGTCGTGTAGCCCTCGTCACGGGTGGCAGCAGGGGGCTGGGTAAGGTGATTGCCGACGCATTGTCACGAGCTGGTGCAGATGTCGCGATCGCCAGCCGAACGCAGACAGAACTGGATGCCGCAGGTGAGGCATTGCGGCGGCACGGCCATCGGGTCCTCACGGTCAGCGCCGACGTCTGTGATGAGGCCAGCGTTCAGACCATGGTTGAACGTGTGATCACAGGCCTGGGTCGTATCGATATCCTCGTCAACAATGCGGGCATCGGTGAGGCCATGCCTCTTCTGGAGATGGAAGCGGATGCCTGGGACCGGGTCATGAATGTCAATCTGCGTGGTCCCATGCTGTGTTGTAAGCACGTCGGTCCGCATATGATCGAGCGTGGCTCCGGGAAAGTGATCAACGTCGCCTCTGTCATGGCGCGGCGTGTGGCACGCCATCTCTCGGCCTACTGCGCCAGCAAAGCGGCACTCGTTCAATTCACGCGTGCCGTGGCTCTGGATTGGATCCGCCATAATGTACAGGTCAACGCGTTGTGTCCCGGGTATTTCCTGACGGATCTCAACCGCGAATTTTTTGCGTCCGAGCGCGGCCTCAGGTTCATCCAGGACTTACCGATCCGGCGGCTCGGTGAGGGCCGTGAGTTGCAGGGCGCTGCCGTATTTCTGGCATCCGGCGCCAGCGATTACGTCACGGGTACCGAGTTGTACGTCGACGGCGGACACAGTCTGGCCTGAACCGGCCAGCTCCCAATCCGACCGAGCGAATCACCTCAGCCCGGCGTCTGCCATTTTATGACGGCTCAGGGCGACGGGGTGACCATGCCGGGCAACCGGAGCAAGCCTTGAGGCCTTCCGCCAACCGCGATGGTACGAAAAAGAGATCCATTCGACAGATCGATCACATGGATCGATCCTTCCGACTCACGTGTCACAAAGGCAGTTGTTCCGCTGTCACCCAGGACGAATCCAGGCTGGTGCAGCGATGAAGAATAGCCAGATGGCAGTGGTATGGTCCGTATCACCTTGCCCCGCTGCGTGTCGTACTCCGAGATCACGGAGTCTGGCATGCTTTGTTGCAGGATGAAGATGGTGTTGCCGTCGTGGGAGGCCGCGAGGCTGAGTGGTGTGGGATCGTCCAGCGGCACTTGTCGCACCCTGGCGCTGGCCGTGTCGATACATGCGAGACCAGGAGATGCGTAGGGTTCCTGGAGTGCCACGAACAACGATTGGTGGTCGGGACCGAGAATCATGTCGCGTGCCATCGGGCAGTTGTACTGGTCGGTAAGCCGGATGCGCTCCTGGAGGGAGCGGGATGCGAGGTCGAGCACCCCGATGTCACCTTGCGTCAGGAGCAGGTACAGCGAAGTTCCATCCCCAGTGGGCACAATTTTCGTGGGAGCGCAGCCCTCCTTGTCGCCGAAAAGTGGAATCGTTTCGACGATGGACTGGCGGTTCGTATCGACGACGGCGATCCAGCCGTTCATTCCGAGATCGTCACGGTAGGCGATATAAGCAAACTCACCATCCGCCGAGACGGCGATGGCCGTTGTCGTATGTCGGCCCGACGGCGAATCGAGTGCTGGGAGGGTTGCGACGAGCTCTCCTCGGTGCATGTCGATGACACCGACGGTGTTCCGATTGCTTTCGAGAACATAGAGCGTCTGGCCATCCGGCGTAGCGGCAAGCGCTGTCGGAAATGCTTCCGTCGTGCCGCCCGCATAATGCTCGGTGGTGAGATCGAAGGTCGCGATCGCTGTGTCGGTGAGAACGTACAGCAGTATCTCGTCTGGCGTCAATTGAAGGTCCGTCACCATACCGGTGATGGGCAAGATTCGATCGGCGACGGTGATTGCCTGTTGCGGTTTTGCTGAAGGGCCGGGTGGCGCCGATGGGCTGGAATCGACGATCGAGACAGCATCCTTTGCGCCGATGAAGTCGCGCGTCACCGCTCCACCCGCCATGCGATTGACGGGAAAGCTGGTCTGCCGCTTTGCCCGTATGACGTGATCCTCGATGCTGGCGATTGCGACGGCACCATCGGCAAGGATGTACAGTCGGTTGCCGGCGCTGTTGAATGCCGAATCCAGATATTGGTTGCCGATGCGATACGTAGTGACGAGGGTTCCTCGTTGCAGGTCGATTTGCTGCACCTGGTCTATGCCGAGGCCGACGAAGGCAAACCGGTCGTCGGGAGACAACCGGACCGGTCCGGTGGCGCTTTCGATCGGAATGCGCCGCCTGGTATGGTGGGAGACGGCGTCGAGAACCTCCACCTCGATGACGGGAGCTGCATTTTTCCAGAGGTCGTGCGAGGTGCGCAGTGCGTACAGTTCTTCTCCGCTCCCGCCAGGGACTACACGTTGGACCGGTCCTTCCACACTCATGAAACCTGTCACCCTGTGGTGTGTCGGATCGATTCGAAAAAGAGCGGCGCTTTCGTCGGCGTAGGTTACGTCGGCGAAGAGAAGAGATCGATCTGTACTGAAACGGATGTGAGCGCGACCGCCGAGGGGGATGCGTTGCCGTACCGTGAGAGAGGAGGTGTCGGCGATGACAAGCTCATCGCCCGCATCGGTCTGGCTGAGCAGGAACAGGGAACTACCGTCTGGGTGAAGGAGCGGATCTCGCGGAGCATGAATCGATAGAGAGGCCGTCACGCGCTGACTGGTCCGTTCCCACAGGCGGACGGTTGCCCGCGCCGGGTCGGCGATGTAGGCGCGCGATCCGTCGGGACTGATTGCCAACTGTTTGCCACCGACGGCTTCGCCGAGTCGGATGGTGGAACGCAGATTGCCCGGGGCAACGTCGACGACCGAGATCGCATCGGTCGGTCCATTGGCTACGACGAGGAGTGATCGTCCGTCAGGGGCCGGTTCTGCGGTGGTGCGTCCGGCGAGAACCGCGAGTGCGAACGCGATGAGGAGACTGCTTACGCTCCTCGGCAAATCGGCGTGGGTTGAGGACGAACGACGAGGGTGGGACCCCGGTCGCCGGTAGAAGGGATGGGACGTGTCAACTCGACTTGGCCGAATCGGCGGTATTTCCTTCCACCTTCTTCGGATCTTCTTCGTGCCCTTCGAAGCTCTTTTTGAAATCGCGAATTCCCTTGCCGAGAGCGCCGCCGATCTCAGGCAGTTTCCCGGGGCCGAAGATGACGAGAGCAACGACTAAGATGATGACGAGTTCTGGGATACCGAGACCGAACATGGGCGGACCTCCTTGCGGTGCGGGGGATACTGAGGAGTCTCTTGATGTTCTTTCAAACCCGGCTCCAGCGGGTTTGCCAACCGTATGGCTGCTGATTTGAACTCACTGAAATGGCCCCTCTCACCTGGAGCCGATCGAGATTGGGGCATCAATGTTTCAGCAGTCCCTTAGCACTTTGGTCGCGTTGAGGGAATGCAATTGTGTTCCGATCCTTCTGGTCTGTTCGCTTCGGAGGTGCCGGGTGGCAGACGTCGTTTCAATTCTGGATCACGGTGATGTCGATGTTCAATGAAACACCAACCGTATCGAGTGCGCCGCGTAATTCCTGGATATCGGTGTCTTCCGGCACGTCCATGGTGATACGCATCTGATAAATCGGTGTGCCCGATTCCGGCTCTGGATAGGTGTGAGTGGAAAGCTGTGTGATATTCACGCCGCGTTCAGCCAGGCAACGCGCCAGGCGGGCGACGATTCCAGCTTTGTCGACTCCGACCGCGTGTAACTCGTACGGATGAGCCTGGCGGCGGATCCCATAGGGGACGGGTTCTCCCTCGAGGGGCCGGAAGAAGACGGTGAGCCGCTTTTCCCATTCGATTCGTTTGCAGGCGTTGGACAGCCTCTGCTCCACACCGGGTCCTTCCCCGGTAAGCAACAGGAGGACGGCGAATTCGCTGCCCAGAATGGTCATGCTCGAATTTTCCAGATTGCAGTCGCTATCGTATATCAGGTCGGCAAGATCAGCGACGATACCCGGTCGATCCGGACCGATGGCAGACAAGGCGAACCAGCGTTTCATGCAGGGCGTGATCCTATTGTCTTGTGACGGGGTTGGTCAACTCCCGACCTGCGAGCTGCGGCTACCCGATCGGATTCCGACTTCGTCCTTGTGGTTCCTTAGGCCAGTGGTCTCGACGGCTGCTGGTACACGGAGTGACCATGCGAGCCGCCTGCGACAATGATGCGCCACTCCTTGCGCGATGGCGTGCCCTGATCGTGCTGCGATGGTTGCCGGAATCAGTGAATGGCCGGTAGCGCCGTGAGTAGGGCGACAAAGAACAAGAGGCCAAACAGGATGGCAACTCGCAAAGTGTGCGCATTGCGGGGATCGGATACGGTGTCCGTCGCCGGGGCGGGGACTTCCTTCATCTCGTCCACCGGGATCGATTGCATGCCTCTGATTGAAGCAGTTCCTATACCAACCCCGAACGGATCTCTTTGTGGAGCTTGTTTTGGCGGAGGGCCGGGATTACCGGCGAGATTCAAACGCGGCACTCATCCCCGCGCCGGTAGGTGGCCGCTTATTCGCGGTACAGGTGTAGCCGTTTGGGGTCCTTCACTGCCGCCAGTAGCTCCGAAACTGTGGCACCGAGCCGTGGGTGGACGAACTGGGGTGCCAATTCCGAGAGTGGCATGAGGACGAATTTGCGGGTGGCAATTTCCGGATGAGGGACGGTGAGATTTTTCTTTTCGATGATGGCGGTGTTGAAGAGTAAGAGATCCAAATCGATGATTCGTGATCCCCAGCGCTTGCCCTTCACCCGTTTGCGGCCCATGGCTGTCTCGATGGCCAGGAGCTTTTTGAGAAGTTCCTCTGGTTTGCTCTCGGTCTCGATCTCAATGACCGAATTCACAAACCAGGTTTTGGCGTCGCCGTGCGGTTCGCTTTCATAAAAGGAGGATTGCTTGAGCACACGGGTCCCCGGGATCTGTCGGATCCGCTCGATGGCTTCCAGGTGATTGGCTTTGCGATCGCCAAGATTCGACCCGATGGCTATGAACGCCCGATGGGGCATACCTCCCCTTCCTCCGCAACCTCAGCCCGTGTGTTGTTCGATCAATCCCGCCCTTGCAGGCCCGTGAAATCGTTGCGTTGTGTTCGTCAGACCTGACACTCTCCCAATATCGCGAATTGGAACAATTTACAACTTCCGGGCCATTCTCCATCCGTCCGAAATGCCGGGCCTGGGATTTTAGCATGCTGTGCCGGTGAGTAGCCGTCCCGAGACGGGAACAGGAGGATCCCGAGAGGCTGCTTTGCGGCGCGACGATGCGGGACTCTGGCAGGCAGGCCAGCCGGGTCATACTCAGGGAAGCTGGCGCACCGGCAGCGAGGCGGAATATCCACACAGGCCACCAGGGGATGGGCTGGTCAGGTTGCCTGCTCGGGGCCTCGCTGCTACGGCGCGTGACTTCTGATTTCGAAGGGGAGGTGCCATGCAAACCGCTGATCGGCTTAAGAAAATCCCACCGTACCTGTTCATGGAACTGCGCAACAAAATCGCGCAGGCGCGCGCCGCGGGTGTGGATGTCATCAGCCTGGCGATCGGCGACCCGGTGGAACCCACTCCTCAGCCGATCATTGATGAATTGACCCGGGCGGCACAGGACCCGGCCAATCACCGGTACCCGACCGACGAAGAAAAGGGGATGTTGGCTTTTCGACAGGCGGTGGCCCGCTGGTATGCGAAGCGATACGGGGTGACGGTCGATCCGGCCACCGAGGTTCTGGCTTTGATCGGATCCAAGGAAGGGTGCCATCACTTCGTTCTGGCGCGAGTCAACCCGGGCGACACGGTGTTGATGACGGATCCGGGCTATCCGGCGTACCGTGCCAGCATCCTGATGGGTGAGGGCGTGCCGGTGAATGTGCCGATCCTGCCCGAGAACGGCTACCTGCCGAAACTTGCAGATATCCCGAGCGATATGGCCCGTCAGGCCACGGCCATGTTCCTGAATTACCCGAACAATCCGACGGGGGCTACGGCAACACCCCAGTTCCTTGCCGAGTTGGTGGAATGGGCGAAATCCTACGATGTGGCCATCTGTTACGACAACCCGTACATCGAGGTCAGCTTCGGGGAAGAAAGACCGCTCAGCTTTCTCTCCGTTCCCGGCGCCAGCGAGGTCGGAGTCGAGCTGAATTCACTCTCCAAGCCGTTCAACATGACGGGCTGGCGGCTCGGTATGGCTCTTGGCAACAAGGATCTGATCGCGGCGATCTCACAAGTGAAGGAGAACACCGATTCAGGTGTCTTCAACGCAATTCAGTTCGCAGGAATCACGGCATTCGAGAAATGTGCCGATAGCGTCCGTGCCATGATGGAACTCTACAAACGCCGCCGGGACCTGGTGTTGCAGACGCTGGCGGAGGTAGGGATTGATTTTCGGCCCAACCAAGGCACGTTCTACCTCTGGGTGCCCACCCCGAAGGGTCTGTCGAGCATCGAATTCGCAACACTGCTCTTCGAAAAAGCGCATATCGTCGTCGCTGCCGGGACGGCGTATGGACAGTATGGAGAGGGCTATGTGCGCTTCTCTCTTACGGTCCCCGATGACCGCCTCCAGGAAGCGATGCGCCGCCTGAAAGCCGCACTGGCCTGACGCTATGTTTTGGAAACGGGGTTTGCCATACGGATGGAGGCCGTAGTCTAGCCCCGATTTCCGTGTCGCCTTGCACCTCGCTCATCGCGGGTGTTAGCGTGCCCGGCCATGGCGGATTACCGTCGGCGCGTAACGCGCGAAGCCATGAGTGTGCGACTCGACACCAACGGCATGATGGCAGATGCCATTGCCGTGGGGGGAATCACGCCGGCAGATGTTGCATCCATCGAACGATGTATTTCGGAGGTGACGCATGCCCTGAAGGGACGCCGGAGCGCCCACGAGATCGCGCCGTTCGATCTTCCGTACGAAAAACGTTCGATCCAGCATATCAAGGCACTTGCGGAGAGCGTGCGAGAGGAATGCGATATCCTGGTGGTCCTGGTCATTGGCGGTTCAGCGCTGGCCATGCGATGCAT
>CAZEWD010000089.1:5794-11215 GCA_964515725.1 uncultured Binatia bacterium (SeqCode) | reverse complement strand
TCAAGAGGCGTGCCCCGTTGCCCCGGAACCACGGAACAACCAGTGTGATTCGCGGGATGGTTCGCTTGAAAGGCGTTACCCGACGTTGTTGGAGCGTCGTGTACTTCCGAAAACGGCAACCGCTGCGAGAAGAGCCATCCCACCCGGGAGGAACAGCAACAACATCCCCCAACTGAAACGGACTTGCTGGGACACACCGGCGAATTCGAGACAACGGAACAAGACATCCTCACCCGGCAGAGCATAAACCGGCACGAAGACACCCTTGAGTTCGAACAGGGCTTCCTTCAGGCGTGACGGGTTGACCGTCGTCCCGAGGAGTACACGGATGATTCGTCCCCCACGGACGGCCGCAATCAATGATGGATGATCGAACTGGTCGGTGACCGCATCTTTTTTGTACCAGAACCCGATTGCATCGGCGACGCGCTCGATATCCTCCGGGGCCCCAATCCCGAACAGCCAGTTTTGCCGATCGTGGATATCGAGAGCCTCGGCCATGGCCTGGACATCCTCGACGGTATCCTGCGGATCGAAGCTCAGACTGATCACCCGATAGTCCTTACCAAGGCCACCACTCTTCTCGATGGCCGCCTGGAGCGAGCGAAGGAACGGGCTGCAGGTGCCCGTGCAACGGCGGTAGAAAAGGGTGATCAGGAGGGGTTTGTCACGCCAGAGGTCAGACAGATGGGCCTCATGGCCACCCACCAGAGAAACCGGCACATCCGGAACGAGATGGTACAGGTTTCTCGCCTCCTCCCGAACGACCTCATTGCTCTGTCCGTACGCAACCTCAGGAAGCGCTGGCAGTAGAGGGAGCAGCATCACCGAGAGTCGCAGTGCCAGGCCACCCCGGAGGAAGAGGTGCCATAGTCGTGGGACCTCAGCCGGCACGCGTTTTGAGCCCGCGCCGGACAGTCTCGTACATGTAGAAAATCAGACCCAGAAGAAACGCCGCAACGAAGACCAGGCCAATGATGGAGTAGGCTGCCCCAAACGACAACTCGGAAGGATAGATGGCGTAACGTCGCGGCAGCGATCTCGCCCCAGAAAAGTACGCCATCAGCAAGAACCCGTAGCCGCCGACCAACATCAGCGCCACGATCACCTTCTGAAATCGAAGGTTTTCGGGAAGCTGCGCCTTTTCCTGGCAGTAATGATAGAAGTAGCCGAGGATCATCAGAACCAGCCCTTCGATCATATAGGTGTGGAAGTGGGCCGGGACCCAGAACGTGTTGTGAAACTTCGAGTTCACCGCAATCGTGGAATCGATCACTGCACCCAGGCCGCCAATGCCCCACCCCATCAGGCCGAAAAACAGCAGTGAAAACCCGAGGCTCCAACGCACAGGAGCACGGTAGACGAGCACCACGGCGCCAAAGACAGTGACCACCGCGGCAGGAACCGAACTCATGTACGAGGCAATCTGGCCGATATACTGGAGGGAGGTTGGCTGCACGAAGTCCATGTACAGATGATGGAAATACGCCAGGATGACGATTGCCAACACGCTGTTCCAGGAGATCGCAACGATCTTGTTTGTGCGCCATTCCCGCTTCGTATAGTGCGGCAACACCTCGTACACCGCGGCAACAGCCAGATAGAGGCTCAGGTTGACCAGCAGGTGCCCAAATAAAAACGTCAGGTTTTTCATGAGCAATGCGTCGTTCCGCGTGCCGGTCAAAAGCTCATGGAAGAAAAGCACGAGGACGGCGACACCCGACAACAGGCTGGCAATCCCGGCGATCAGACTGACTGTCGTAATCAGGACAGCCGGCGGGATCTCTGGCTCACTCTTTCCACGGATGTAGTGCCAGGCCAGGGCCTGGGACAAGGTGTATTTCCGTGCGATCGAACGTAGAAGATCGAGAACCCAGATGAGCCAGGTTGCGCCCAGTACGGTGAAGGCGAGAAGAAAGATCACACTCGCCCAGATGGGCCACCCACCCTTCAGGGGCAGCGGATAGAGAAAGTACCAGCCGGCCGCAAAGCGGCCAATCAGAACACTGATGAGAAGCAAAACAACACCGAGCGTCGTTCCGAAGAGAGCAAATTGCGATACGCGTTCGCTGGGCTCGGTGTAGCGCGACAGGACTCGTGACGCGCAGGCCAGCGCTGCCACCCACCACAGGCCCGCCATTCCAGTCCCGTGGAGAGTCATCATCGGGTAGAACCAGGCCTGCGCCGAGGAAAATGTATTGGCCTGAATCGAGCGCATGAACATGCCCATCAGGAGGAGGACGGGAAAGAGCACGAAGGTCGTGCCGATCCAACTCAGGGTGTTTCTGTGGCTGAGATTCATAACTGTATCCACCTGAAGGTCGCCTTACAGGACCGTCAATGTCGACTGCATGACATGATGGGCAAGTCCGCAGTACTCGAGACAGAGAACCTTATACTTCCCCGGTGCTGTGAACCGCACTCGAAGCCGGTTCGTATAACCGGGCATCGCCTGTGTCTGTGTGACGATTGCGTAATCCGGTCCGTAGAGCCCAAAGGAATGGGTAACGTCCAAACTCGTCACGCGGAACTCAACCAAAGCTCCGGCGGGTACCGTCAAGGAGTCGATGGTAGCGACCTGGGAGAGGTCTGCTTCTGTGGTAATGGGCTCAGAGCTGAAGACGAAATTGAACTGTCGTGCTGCCACGTAGACGAGTTGGTCGGGTGCTTCGGTGTCCTGCCGGTACGGCGTTTGCGGCAGTGTGGCTGCAAGCGTTCCCACCACCATGGCGGCTGCTGCAAAGAAGAACTTCCGGCGTAACCGATAGGCCGATTCCATGTCGATTTTCGGAACTGGCTGGCGGGTGCTCGCTGCTACGTACCAGAAGGCGGCGACCACAGCAGCCGATAGAACGAGGAACAGGAGGAGTGCGGTCATCTGTACACTGCCGAGACCTTCGAAGGGCGACAGAGAGGAGGCCCGAGTAGTTTCGCCAACCTGCTCGGCAGATGCCGGTGTCGTTCCGGTCTGCGCTCCGCTCTGCGTCACGACATAGTCGATCACTGCGCGCGCTTCGGCATCCGACAAGCCGAAATTCGGCATGGGCACCTGATTGAATTGCTGCAGGAGCGCAATGGCAGTGGGATCCTTCTCGGCCACCATATTGTCGGGTTCCCGGATCCATCGGATGAGCCATGCCTCGTCGTGCCGCTTCTCCATTCCCGCAAGATCGGGGCCGAGCCTGATCCCGCCGCCGATGGTGTGACAGGCGGCACACTTTTGAAGAAAGATGTCCTGTCCAGTTGTCGCTGACAGGGTTTGCGGGAGAAGCCCGAACAGACCCACGACAACTGCTGGGAGAAGATAATTTCGCATGAGTGATCGGCGCATAGAATTCCTCGGGCGCTTACAAGAATGTGAGTCGTCCAGGCAAACTCGGGGGACGCTGCCCACAATCTGTCTTGTGAGACAGCCCCGGTAGAGGCTCGGCACGGATCGTCCGCACGTACGAGGTGCGGATGCGACACAGAGTCTGTGTCAAAATGCTAAAATTCGAGCCGGCCTCCCTATCGTCCCCCTTTTCGGGCGTCCCTCATAGAAAGGTGTCAAACACCTTGTCAAGTCCCGCGCCGGGCAGTGCCCGATCCGACACCAGATCGAAACAGGCAAATCGGCTACCGCCCCCACACCCCGATACAAAGGCCCTCTAACTCCCGAGCCTGGCGTGTCGCAGACGAGGCAACCGAATCGCCACAAGTGCGACGACCAACAGGCAACCGACACCGCCACTGACCACGGCAAACGGTGCGCTGGTCAGTGCCGCAACGAATCCAGATTCCACCGCACCGAGCTGGTTCGATGCGCCAATGAAGATGAAGTTGACGGAACTGACACGCCCCCTCAGGCTATCGGGCGTGTTCAACTGGATCATTGTGCTCCGCAACACGACACTTACCTGATCCGCCATCCCGACCAGAAAATAGGTAAACAAGGACAGCGGAAACCAGCGCGAAAGGCCGAAGCCAATCGTTGCCAGACCGTAGATCGTCACGGCGATGAGCAAAACTCGACCCGACCGCCGGATCGGTGTCAACCACATCAGCAGGAGTGCCATCGACAGGGCCCCTGTCTCCGAAGCGGCTGAGAGTACCCCATATCCACTCGCACCTACGGAAAGAATCTCATTGGCATAGATGGGCAGGAGAGCCGTGGCGCCGCCGAAGATCACCGCAAACATGTCCAGCGTCATGCACCCGAGAATGATCTGATTCCGCCAGACGTAACGGAGTCCTTCGCGTATCGCATGGAAGGAAATCTCCCGTACGGGCTCCGTGGATCGACTGCGATGGAGACGTGACATTCCCACGATCGAGCCAACCATCAAGAGACTCGTCCCCAGATAGGCTGCGCCAATCCCGAACTTTGCAATGATCAGTCCTGCAAGGGCAGGTCCACTGGCGAATGCCAAAGCCTGCGTCGTCGACGCGATCGTCACTGCACGAGGGAACATTTCGCGACTCACCAGATTGGGCAGGAGGGAGGCTCTTGCCGGATTGTCGAACGCCGCGGCGGCTGCGACGAAGAGCACGGTGCCATACAGGAGTGGCAGGGAAACCATCGCTCCACTCGTGGCAAGCAACAGCAGGAGGCCTCCAAGCGTCGGAACCGTTGGCGCGAGCATGATGATCCGTCGCCGTTCAAAGCTGTCCGCTACCGCACCGCCGATCAGAGACAAACCCAGAGCAGGAACGAACTGGACGAGACCAATCAGTCCCAGATGCAATGCAGAGCGCGACAGATCGAACACGTGCCATGCCACCGTCGCACGAAACAGCGTCAACGCAGTCCCGGAGCAAAATCGACTGATCAGATAATACCAGAAATCGGGAGGCATTTTTTGGAGGTTACGTGACACGGCACATCCACTCCTGAGCAGACGGCAGAATGGTCAACCCTGACAGTACCAACTCTGTGAGATCCGGCGGGGGTCGCAAAGTCAACGTCCGTTGGTCTGGCGACGGCGGAGAGCACCGACGTTGTCGTTGTGCTCGCCAAGCGTGCGGGAGAACACATGGGTGCCATCGCCTCGCGCAACGAAGTAGATGTAGTCGACGGCCGCAGGCGAAACGGCCGCAAGGAGAGAGGCACGTCCCGGATTGCAGATCGGCCCGGGCGGCAGCCCGGCGATCAGGTAGGTATTGTATGGGCTGTCGACCTCCAGGTCATTGGCGGTGGGGACCTGCCTTTGTTCCCGCCCGTATATGGCAGTCGGATCCGCCTGCAGGCGCATCCCGATCCGTAGCCGATTCCGGAATACAGCGGAAACGAGAGCACGTTCTTCCGCCACACCCGTTTCCTTTTCGATGATCGATGCAAGAGTGACCATCTGATGTTCCGTGAGTCCTGATGCTTCCCGTTGCCCGTTGAGCCGCTGTAACTCCTGGCGGCTTCGTTGGACCATCGCCGCCAGAATCTCCGCC
>CAZEWD010000089.1:0-5784 GCA_964515725.1 uncultured Binatia bacterium (SeqCode) | reverse complement strand
ACTGCAACTGCCGCAGGAATTCAGGATCTCCCGCAAGACACAGAAATTGATCCTCTGCGCCAAAGCCTGCGCGAGCGAAGTACCCGGCAACATCGCGCAGTGTGCTGCCCTCGGGCACGGTCACGCTGTGCAGACCATCGTCGCTGCACAGTCGTGCGAGCAACTCGAGTGGCGTCGCAGGTTCATGGAATACGTAATCCCCCACTCGAATCTGGCGATCCATTCCTGTGAATCGCGCCCATAGACGAAAATTCCAGACGCTTCGAATGATCCGGCCCTCCATGAGTTGACGGCTGACCGTGCGGAACGAGGTACCGTCCCCGATGTAGACAATCGCACCTCCCAGAGGTGGTGCCAGGGGTGTGTGAGCGTCCCACCAGGAGAGAACCGCCAGAAACAGCCCCACTACGAACAGCGAACCCAGGGACCCAAGGCCGACCCTCAGAAATCGACTCGGCGTACGACGCATGCCCCGATTCGCTGACACGCCCGTCCTTTTAGCCATCACCCCACGAAGTTGAAACGCACTCCGTCATACGGCAGCGGCATCCGATCGAACTTCGTATCGAGAGGCTTTTCAGACACAATCCACGAAATCAGGTTCACAAAGGACGGCGGCACACGTGTGTACGCTGCGGTAGAGAGGGAAGTAGAGCGCAGGTACGGACCCTCGCATTGACGCTCTCAGGAGGCTCGGATAGTTGTTTGTGCCGCAACGGGGGGATGTCCTCAGCATGGGTATCATTTTGATCGTCGACAAACTAACCGGCCGGTTAAGCGGCTGAAGATAGGGGAATATGTTCCACATCCTGTTGGATATTCTCATTGCCATCGGCCTTCTGGTCTCGTGTTGGTTGTATGTGACGAGTTGGGTGGGTGCACGGCTCCTGCTGCGCCGCGCGAGAATCGACCGGGACCAACCGCAGAAAACTCCCGGGATCACGGTGCTGAAACCGCTCAAGGGGCAGGAACCCGACCTCTACGCAAATCTTCTGTCGTTTTTCGAACAGGATTATCCCGAGTTCGAATTGATCTTCGGAGTGGCAGATTCCGACGATCCGGCACTTTCCGTCGTGCGGCGCCTGCAGGCCGCCTATCCCCACGTCCGGGCGGCCATCGTCGTCGATGACCGTATCTACGGAACAAATTACAAGGTCAGCAATCTACAGAACATGTACGGCAAGGCACGCTACGATTTCATCGTCCTTGCCGATAGTGACATCTGCGTCGCGCGCGACTATTTGCGGCGGCTTGCGGCACCGTTGAGTGAGCCAGACGTAGGAGTCGTCACCTGCCTCTACCGCGCCCGGCACTCCGGTGACCTCCCCAGCCGGATCGAATCCCTGTTCGTCAATACGGACTTCATTCCCAATGTACTCGTTGCTCGAATCGTGGAACCGACCCGCTATGCCTTCGGTGCAACCATTGCAATCCGCCGCGGGGTGTTGGACGAGATCGGTGGCTTTCTCGGTCTCTCGAATTACCTGGCCGATGACTTCCATTTAGGAAATCGCGCCGTCCAGCAAGGCTACCGGGTCCATGTGTGCGACTTCGTCGTTGAAACGGTTCTACCCCGTAGCACCTGGCACTTCCTCTTTTCGCATCAGCTACGGTGGGCCCGTACAAATCGCAGTGTCCGCCCCGGTGGCTATCTTGCCCTGGTCCTCACACATGGAATCACCTGGGCCCTCCTCGGTCTGGTCCTCCATCCCTCCAGCGGGTATGCGTGGGCGGCGTTCTGTGCGGTTCTGGGAATTCGCGCGGTAACCGCCCCGATCGTCGCACGCCGTTATCTGGGTGCTCGCTTCGACTTCACCGACCTACTGCTTCTGCTCCCCAAGGATCTGTTCGCCACGATCATCTGGGCAACGGCTTTTCTCGGAAACTCGGTGACCTGGAGTGGGCACGAGTTTCAGATCGTGGCGGGAGGTGAAATGGTCAGATCGGGTGACGGTCCAGGCTCGGGTCGTGTTCGCAATCGATTCGCCGTAGAACGCGAGAAGTCGGAGACACTCACTTCCTAAGCGGCTCGGACCAGCAACTGATCGACGAGATCGTGCAGACTGTCACGGTCTTCGGACGCTTCCAGCTTGTCCAGATCTGCATGGGCTTTTCTGCCATATTCGTTCGCCAGGCGCCGGACTTCCTGCAACACACCCGCATCGATGATCCTCTGGTGTGCCTCCTGGCTTTCCGCCTCTGTCAGTCCCGGTTTCGCAAACAGTTCTCGTAAGCGCTCATCCAGTGGCAGTGTGAGAACCACCGGAAGGGATGGATTGCCATCCCGCAGATCGATTCCGACGGGCTTACCCACCTGCTGTCGATCTCCCGCGACATCGAGCAGGTCATCGACGATCTGGAAGGTCATCCCCACATTGAAACCACAGCTTGCCATCGCTTCGACGATGGCCTCGGGTGCATCGGCCAGATAGGCTGCGGTTCGTGCTCCCTGTTCGAAGATACTGGCTGTCTTGCGACGGATGATCTCGAAATAATCCGCCAACGTCACAGCGGGGTTGTTCCGGAAACGCCCCTGCATGATCTCACCCTCGGTGAGACTGATGCAGGCCTCTGCGGCCCAACCGATCAGCTTTTCTTCGAAGCGTGCGCAGAGTTGGAAAGCCCGGCTGAAGACGAAATCACCCGTCACCAGAGTGTGGGCCAGCCCATAACGGCTCAGAGCCGATGGCTTCCCACGTCGCGTGTCGCTATTATCAATGATGTCGTCGTGCAGAAGGGTTGCCGAGTGGATCAATTCCAGGGCAGTGGCCACGTCCACGATATCTTTCAGGCCCCTTCCCCCGCAGGCCCGAAAAATCATCAGGGTTACGGCAGGGCGTACCCGCTTGCCGCCAGAGCCGACGAGGTAGCCCGAGATTTCCGTCAGCAACGGTTCACGCGATCGCAGGATCTCGGACAATCGCCGTTCGGCGAGATCGAGCGCCTCGGAAAGCGACCAGGTCGCATCTTGCTGGTTTGAAACCTTCTTCATCACACCTGGCACCCGGATTCCCTTGCGAACGGTGAGGCAGATAAGGGCAAACAAGATGGGGAGTCAAGGTGAGCCGCACGCTGGCGTCGCACGTTGCGTTCGCATCGTTCAGCCGATAGCTTCGACAATCGATGCCAATTCCGGGTCCTGATGTAAGCGTACCAATCGAAATCAAACGCCACGGCCACGACAGCGTCGAAATCCGCTGGGTCGATGGACACATCAGTCTGTTCCCCAACGCCTATCTGAGAGAAAATTGTCCCTGCCCGGCATGCCGTGACGGCAAGCCGGCCGGCCGCACACTGCCCGTCCTGGGCGGCAATGAAATTTTTCCGGTACAGATCGGGGTCGTCGGAAGATATGCCATCAGTATTCAATGGAGTGATCGGCACGACAGCGGCATCTACAGTTACAAGACGCTGCGTGACCTGTGCCCTTGTGAGACCTGCCACACGCAGGGAAGTGATTCCGTATGACCAAAATCAACGATATTCGTGAAAGATTGAGAGAGATTCGCCCGCACGGCTCGACACAGAACATCGTCGATGCCGGCATGGTGAAGCATATCGACTTCAACGGAGGACACGTCACCGTCTTCGTGAGTGCAACAAAGATGCCGGCCCATACGCAGAAGGTTCTACGGAACGACATCGAATGGGCCGTCGGAGCTCTCGAGGGAGTCCGCACAGTCCGCACCGAGATCGAAGATCCATCGCAACGGGCGGCGAACCGTAGTCCACTCGGCTCGCAGGGTCCCCTACCGGGTGTGCGTGACATCATCGCGGTGTCGAGCACGAAAGGTGGTGTGGGAAAGTCAACGGTCGCCGCCAATCTTGCTCTGGCCATGGAACGCCTCGGCAAACGGGTGGGCCTGCTGGATGCCGACGCCTACGGGCCGAGCCTGCCGATCATGTTCGGAGTCCAGGGACCGGCAAAGATGACACCGGAGAAGCGCATCATACCAACTGAAAAATTCGGCTTGCAGTTGATGTCGGTCGGGCTCTTTCTGGACGACAACGCTCCCGTGATCTGGCGGGGCCCTATGGTGATGGGTCTGGTCCGTCAGTTTCTCAAAGATGTCGACTGGAAGGACCTCGATGTGCTCGTAGTCGATCTGCCTCCCGGCACGGGAGATGCGCAGCTCACACTCGTGCAGCAGGTGCCGTTGGCGGGAGGTATTGTGGTGACCACGCCGCAGGACATTGCGACTCTCGATGTTCAGCGGGGCATCGCCATGTTTCAGCAGGTCAACACCCCGGTCCTCGGCATCATCGAAAACATGAGTGTGTATGCATGCCCGCATTGTGGTCACGAGGAGGATATCTTCGGTACCGGTGGCGCAGCCCGATTGTCGGAAGCGTTCCAACTCCCTCTCCTGGGAAGTATCCCCATGGTGGCCGAGGTGCGAAGCGCTGGTGATGAAGGTCAACCCATCGTTGTGGCACAGCCAGATCATCGGGTGAGCCGCCTGTTCCTCCAGATTGCGCAGGACGTTCTGGACATCGTGGAACGACAGCGGGAGGACATCCCGGCACCGGCGATCATTGGTTGACGGGCCTGCTCGCAATCCAGGGATCTGGCATCATCCCGTAAGCATCACATTGCTGCGTGCTTCTTCTCGCCTCGCAGCTCACGACGCAGCCTCGTTGCGTGGCCGCAGCCGGGGATCTACGAGGCTCGCATGTTCCCTGTCTCGTCCGCCAAGGCCCAGGCGCTTCTGGATCGTATGGACGAACTCGGGATCCGAGAGGAAGACCTCGAGGAGTCCTTCGTACGATCCGGCGGTAAGGGCGGCCAACACGTCAACAAGGTGTCTACGGCCGTGGTGCTGGTCCACCTACCGACGGGCACCAGCGTCAAGTGCCAGCAGGAACGGACACAAGCACTGAACCGCTATCGGGCGCGACAGATTCTGTGCGACAAGATCGAGCGCGCCCTACGTGGCGCGGCGAGTGCGGAGGCACAGCGCATCGCCAGACTCCAGCGACAGAAACGCCGCCGGTCACGCCGGGCGAAGGAAAAAATCCTCGCCGACAAACGGGCGCGATCGGAAACAAAAGCTCTACGGGCACCTGTTACAGAAGAGGATTAAAAGCCGGGCCTCCGTGATGGGTGGCCGCAGATCGCGCGTTGGATGAGGGGAAAGCGCTGGTCTGTGATCCGATCATGTGATCGTACGGGTCTCCTTCCACGGCATGGCATCCTCCCTGGTGCCTTTCAGTGTTACCTATGTGCCCGGTCCAAAGTGTCACCTATCTGCCCGGTCTGTACCCCTCAAAACCCCCCTCACCCTTCGCCCTCGCCCCCCAGTTCCTGGGTGGCGAGGGGATGTTTTTTCTTTGCATCACTCGTGCGTTCCTGGATGGTGAGGGGATGCTTTTTCTTTGCATCACTCGTGCGTTCCTGGATGGTGAGGGGATGCGTTTTTTCGCATCGCTCGTGCTTTCCAGGGTGGTGAGGGGACGCTTTTTCTTTGCATCACGCTGGCCTTCCTGGGGCGCAAGGGAAGGCTTTTTTTCGCATCACTCATGCCTTCCTGGGGAGCGCGAGGGAATGTTTGGTTTGCCCTCTCGGCATCAACGGTATTGTGCCATACGCTGCGGCGGTGGTGATGTGATTCCTGCACGGGCAATTCACTGCCCATCGGGCAGATTCTGACATCTATTCCAGAGCCAAGGCCTTAAATTCCCCCTCTCCCCCCAAAAATCACTTTTCTTGGCCTTACCCACAAATAGCTGCGCTGGACACGAATGACTCACGGGGCACGGACCGAGGGTCCGAACAGGCGCCAG
>CAZEWD010000088.1:0-11275 GCA_964515725.1 uncultured Binatia bacterium (SeqCode) | reverse complement strand
CTTGCCGCAGCCGATATCAAGCCAGACCGTCGATTCATTGACCTGCTGGTCAAGCAATTCCTGGTAGGCGATCTTCGGAGACCGGTAGCCTGGGTAAAAGCGCTGGGCGAGCCGTGCGTTCCGGCCTTCCACTAGGCGACCTCCTCGACGGCCAGAGTTGGTGCCATCGGCGCCGCCGGCGCCGTCTGACCGGAAGCCTGGCGCAGTTTTCCGGCGAGCCAGGCGACATTCCGGGCGCTATCGAAATGCGCCAGAATGCGGCGGCGTGCAGCGCTTCCCAGACGGGCGCGCTCTTCCGGTTCACGGGCAAGCCGTAACAAAGCCTTGCCGAGTGCGGCTGCGTCGTTCGGTGGCACCAGGTACCCCGTGCCGGTATCTTCCACAAGCTCCTCAGCTCCCGGAATATGCGACGCAACCACCGGCAGGCCGACCGCCATGGCCTCCACGATGACATTGGCAATGACATCGCGCCGCCGCGACTTGCCAACCAACTCGCTGGCCAGCGCAAAGGCATCGGAGTGGCGCAGGCGTTCGGCGATCTCGGCATGGGGCCGCGCACCGAGCAAGCTCACACAATCCGTCAAACCACGGGACTCGATCTGCCGCTGCAAGTTCGGCTTTTCCGGTCCCTCGCCGATGATCCAGCACTGCACCTGCACCCCCTCGTCTCGCAGCATCGCACAGGCATCGACGAGGAGATGCATCCCCTTGTAGCGTTCGAGCTGTCCACAAGAGCCTATCGTGAAGGTATTGCGCGCCGGGCGCTCACTCGGAATCGGGCTGAACCGGCTCACATCGACGCCGTGGTAGCTCACCACGACCTTCTCAGCGAGCCGCGGGCCCACCAGGCGTGCCAGGAAGCGCTGATTCGTGCGCGCACAGGTGACCACGAATTTCGCTGCTGCAATTTTTGCCGGAAGCATACGTTGCGTCATGTAAATATCGTACGCATGGGCACTCATGCTGTATTTCAGCCCGGAGATCAAATGCGCGACATAGGCAACTGTTGCGGAGTACGTCGCCCAGTGAACATGGAGATGCGTCACCTGGTCGCGCTGCACTTCTTCGGCCAGATACACACCGAGCGGTACCAGAGCCAGGGATTTTGCCAGGTACGGCAGCGGATGTCCGTTGAACCAACCACGCAGGCGATTGTAGAGGGTCGCTCGCGTTCCCGGGCTCACATCCTCCCGCTCCGGGGCCTGTGCCCCCGTCCTCCATGCGCGCACCACCTCGCGGTAGAGAGACAGGTACTTCAGCGGTGATGACACGAACAGGCGCAGATTTGATCTCAGAACGGCCCCGGAACGAAGGGACGGCAGATACTTCACCTGGGACATGATCTGCTGTCCCTCGGGCTGCTGCTTCTGGCTGGGTGCCCACATGGAATAGATCTTCGGCTGCAATCCGTTTCGCTGCACACCCAGCACTTCCCACAACACGAACGTTTGATGAAAAACGGGGAATGCGGGAAAGAGGTAACCCAGACGCGCCACGGATCTAAAATCCTCCCTCTTCGGCGAAGCGCAGCAACCCTTCCGCTTTGCGCCAGAAAACGGCTTCCGGAGACTGGCGATGACTCCACCGGCGGACCATGGCACGCACCGGTTTCTGGCGGAGAAGTGCCGATAGCAAGGGTTGAAAAACGATCCTCTGGCGCAAAGGTCGCGCCCTGAAGCCCATTCCGAACTTGAACTGGTCGAGTGGCCCCACCGGTTCGAGCGACTCCAGGCCGAATGTGATCTCACGCACTCCCCGCCGCACGAGCATCTCTTCGGTGACATGATAAATCAGCGCATTATTGGGATAGGCCCCGAGGTCGTCGCTGCACGAGCGTGCCAAAAGGAATTCCACCGAGTCGTTGAACGTCACACTGACCAGAAAGGCAACCAGCCGATCGCCCGTCCATGCACCCCAGCCCTCGAATCCTTCCGTTTCCTCTGCCGCCGCCCAGAACCGTTCCCACGCCGCACCATCGATACCGCTGGTGCGGCCCTGCCGGGCCACTGTATCCGTATGCGCCTGCCGGCCCGCTGTAGCGAGAGTTGTGAGCGGTACGGCGCCAACCTCACAGCGTTTCAGACCACGCCGCACCTTGCTGCGCACGTTGGCGCTCAGCGCCTCCAGGCGATAGTGGCGGTTGTCGCAGGTGATCTGGTAGCTCAACTTGCCGCGTCCGTGCAGTGGCGTGGCGTAGCGGACTCCAAAACAGCGCCAACCGCGCATCACTTCGCGCAGTTCACTCTCGACGGGCTCGAACTCACAGTGGGGTGGAGCACTCAGATAAAAACGCCGGTCGACATCATACCAGTGCATCGTGGCCGTGGGGATCACGCGGTGGCCCAGACGTTCGAGAAACTGGACGTATGCCGCAGCGTCCATACAACCACCGGCGCCGCCTAGTAGGCGTACCACTCCTCCATCTGCTCCTGCTCGACGAGCCGCCGCAAAACGATGCCGGTCCCCACCAACCAGAACAAGATCACGAGTTGCCAGAGATCCGCGAAGAGAGAAAAGAAGATCAGAACCCAGAAACTCACCTTGGCGCTCTTGATGATCCACAAAAGCCCGGCCAGGCGCGAGGAGCCACGGTAGATCCACTCCTCCACGAAGGTCAGGTTGCGCCAGGTGCGCCACAGCAGGACGAGAAAGGCCGCGAGACAAAAGATCCCGCCTTCGACCAGGGCCAGGAGATAGGAGCTATGCGGAGCTGCCGTGGAACGGGCCGGATCGCTCAGAAAACGCATGACCTCCCAGTTGCCCATACCGATGCCCAGTATCGGATTCTCGAGAAAGAGGTCGAAGGCAACGGTCCAGGTTCTACCGCGGCGTTGCAGGGAGCCAGACCCTTCTCCCGTTTCGGCCGCTGTCGTGCCCGGCAGATTGGTGATCCGCTCCAACGTTCTTTCGGGAACGAACTGCGAGACGAGGATGAGCATCAGGGCACCGGCCACGGCAAAGCTGAACAGGCTGCGAAGGCTTGCGCGCTCGTCAATCAGGATGACCAGGCCACAGACGCCAAGCCCCAGGACTCCGCTGCGCGACGCGGTCATGATGACGGCAAGCGCCAGAACCCCGATCGTCGGTAGAATGAGCATGCGTAACAACGGGGTGTAGAGAGACCGGCGCAGATACCATAGGCCGGCCATCGCAAGGATGGCGAACATGGCCAGCCGGTTCGGGTTGAAGGCAGATGCGATGAGGGTGGCCTTCGTGCTGGCACGGTACCCGTACAGGGCCGTCCCACGCAACACGCCTTGCACACCGGTCAGTGCACTGGCCACCATGAACACGAGCGCCGCCAGGTAGATCATGCGGACGTGCTCCGGCGCACGGATGAAGTTCACGAAAAACACCGTGAACAAAACACGATTGATGAACGTGCGCAGATTGGCGGCACTGTGCTCCTGAACGCCGAGCAATTCGACCAGGTGCGGGTCGGGTCCATTGAACGCGTCGGAAATGTAATAGATCAGGATGATCAACCCGAGGAGTTGAATCTCGCGGTTGCCGAGAAACCACCAGTCTTCCTCGCGGTAGATCTTGTAGGTGAGCAGGACCAGAAAAATACCGCCCAGGACGTTGTTGATGGTGAGGTAACCGCTGCCCTGCAACGCCTGCGGGTAAGTCATCAGGAAGGTCGACAGAAACAGCGCAATGCCGTACTCGGGGCGTGTAAAAACAAGGGCCACGAAAAGCAGCCCGAACACGGGCACCACGGCCAGAGGTCCCGCCACGACCGTTGCCGAGGCGAACACCGCGGCGAGAAGGACGAGTCCGATGACGGGCAGGAGACCTCGTTGACTCGTTGATGGGGATCCGACCGCCTGCACCAAAAAAGCAGCCCTCTTGCTTACAGGAGACTTTCGAGAAGCGCCGGGATATAGGACCGCTGCCTGTTCAACACCACACCCAGAATACGGCCGCCGACCTTCTCGATCTGTCTCTTGGCCGCTTCAACTTCGCCCACCGGCGTACTGTCCGCCTCGACGACGAGAATGACGCCATCGACCTTCGTCGCCACCACGCTTGCATCCGCGTAACTGTTCACCGGTGGCCCGTCGATGACGATGAAATCAAACTGACCCTGCAGCCGAGCCAACAAGGTGTCGAGCACTTCGACATTGACCGTCGGACTCGGCGCGTTCCCCGCCGCAACGACGGAGATGTTGAGATTGTCGAGACGTGTCACGAGCGCCTCCGGGGCGGCGCGACCGGCTGCAAAATCCGTGACACCTGCGGTCGTCGCCAGTGGCAGGATCGCACTGAGACATGGGGTGCGCACGTTGGCTTCGAGAAGGAGAACGCGCATTTCGCGTTCACGGCCCAATGCTGCGGCCAGGCCGAGTGCGACCGTCGTCGCACCCTCTCCGTGGCGTGCCGCGGTGACGAGAACCGTATGCAGCCCGGAAGGCACAGCGATCGAAAGCACGCTGGCACGCAGCCTCTGGTAGTCCTCCTGGATGACGCCGCTCTGCTCTACCGGCCCCGGCAAGACGGGGGGACGTTGCGCAGGTCGTGTACGAACTCGCTCCCGCTCCTGCTCGGCCTTCTTCAGCGCTTCGTAGATTTTGCTCACAGCAGCCCCGTTCTCCGTCTCTACTGCGCCTTGGGCGCTTCGGCGATCGTCGCGAGCAGAGGCAAGCCGAGATGGCGAACCACATCACCTTCCGTACGCAACGAACGGCTCATGTACTCGCGCGCAAACGCGCCAGCGATTCCGACCACCATGCCGGCAATGATCGACAGGGCAAATGAGACTCGTCGCGTATCCGCCTCCGGCAGTGGCAAGGCGGGGCGTTGGACGATATCGATGTTGACCAGCTTCTGCTCGTCCATCGCCTGGCTGATTCGTGCCTCCTGCTCGCGTTTCACATACAGTTCGTAGGTTTCACGGCGGTTCTTCAAATCCTGCTCGAGCCGGTCGTAGTCGACACTCTTCTGCCGCAGGTTGATCAGACGGCGCGTGACGCGACTCAGTTCATCTTCGAGTGTCGCCTGACGCGCGCGCATCTCGCTGAGCTGACTGTCGAGTTCGAGCAACATGCGAACACGATCTTCACGCAGCGGGTTGGTCCGGTACAACTGGTGGGCAACGATGGTTGGCCGTTCGCGCAGTTCGGAATCCAGGGCACTCCGCAGCTCGGAGATCTCTTCGCTGTTGTCGCGCACGTGCCGATCCTTTTCCGTATACTTCCGCAGCAGCGTCACACGGTCCACCGTGCGATCGACCAGTTGTGAGCTGAGCTGTGTGATCACCGGATTGACTTCGAGGTACTGCGAGCGCTTCACAATCTCGGGCTGCTGGTCTACCTGTTCCCGCAGCACTCGCTGGCGCTCCTCCGCGCCGGAGACGCTGGCCGAGATCTCGCGCAGGGCGCTACCCACTTCACCCACCATATGCACGGTGGCGGCAATCTCGTCTTTCGGCGAGACGATACCTTCGGTGTTCGAGAAATTCACCAGCGCCTGCTCGGAACGGCGCAGTTCCTGCTCGAGTCCCCGGCGTTGCTCGTCATAGAAACGAGACAGACCTTTCGATCCGTGCACTTCCGCGTGGTAGGCAAAGTACTCGTCGACGACACGGTTCACGACACGTGCCGCGTACATCGGGTCGGAATGTTTGTAGTCGATCTGAATGATGTTCGACGCTTTCACGGGCGTCACGTTGATCGCCTGGCCCAAAGCCAGGATCTGCTCGCCAAAAGAATTCTTCCCCGCCGGAGAGGTCGATCCACCATCCCCCGCCGCCAGCGACCGGACGACGGCCTCCATCAGATCGCGGCTGCTGACAACGTGCACCTCGGAGTTCACCAGTGCCTCGTTCAACTGGATATTGTCCAACTTGGTGAGATCGGTCGGCTGCAGGGTCGGATCGGTACGCGATGTCGAGATCATGACCTTGGCGGTGGCAAGATATTTTTTCTTCTGCAGCATCGTGCCCACGAGTCCGGGCAAAGCCACCGCCAGGAAAAGCAACAGGATCAGCCGCTTACGCTTGAAAATGACGTGCAGGATATCCCGCAGTTGTTCGTTGCCGGAGCTGACCCAGCCACCCGGCCCGTAGCCGATGTTGGCATTACCGTTTCCGCCGTTGCCATTGCCCGCATTGCCGGTTGTATTGGCGTTGGCGCCGAGATTGGCGTTGCGACTGGTATTCGGTCGTCGTTGTGTCTCAAAAGCCATGGTTGCCCAGCAAGCCTCAGAAACTGGTCGAGGCGCCGATCCGCGGTTCGATCGGTAAGAGGCCGCGGACATAGAGTCGAACAAACGAATTCACATCACCGATAAAGGTACGTGGAACATAGAGAACGTCACCGGCACTCATCTGAACCCCTTCCGGCGAACCGGCTTCCAGGGGTTGCGTGAAATCCAGACGGGTCCCCTGGTACTCGGATTCCGCCGGCGACAATCTCAACACGCTGTCGAGGCGTGCCGTATCACTGAAACCGCCACGGTCGGCAATTGCCTGCAAAGGCGTGAGTCCTTCGCGAAAGGCAACGATCCCGGGCAATCTCACCTCTCCCATGACATACACCTTCAAATCCGCCGTCTGAGCGATCATCACGGAGACCTCCGGTTCACGTAACCGGTCGCTCGTGCGCTCGACGATGACTTTTTCCAATTCTTCCGTCGTCAGTCCCGCAGCGTGAATATTGCCTCCACCCTGGAGCGTGACGCCCCCATCCGGCCGTACGGGAACTTTGACGTCGAGTTCCGGGTGATACATGAACTTCACCCGCAGGAGATCTCCCGGCTGGATGCGGTATGGCCCGGTCTGGCCAGGCGCAGCCGGCAAAGGCGCGTCCAACGGAGGCAGCGATGCCGTCGGGACATTCCGGCCCGCACATGCCACCAACTGAAGACATAACAACGCTATCGCGATTCTCGCCAAGCTTCCGGTCCTGCGCACAATCTCTCCCGCCCGATGTTCGGGAAGCGCGCTTATACGACCTCTTGGTTTACCTAGCAACTCCCGGGCACCAGGGAATTTCATCAGACGACCGCTTCCTTTTGTCCTGCCAGCGCCGCCTGCGCCGGCCACTGTCTCGTAGATTCGTTCGATCCCGCGGGCTGTTTCACTGGCCGACGGCGCACGCGCAGCACGCTCTCGGGCCGCTTCCCCCAGGACCTGCGCCAGCGCCGGTGTGTTCCGCAGGCGCACAATCGCCTCTCCCAACGCTTCCGCATCACCGTTCGGAATGATCAGGGCCGTGTCCCCGTCGATCAATTCTTTGGCTGAGCCCGCCGCCGCGATGATGGGGCGGCCAGCCGCGAGATAATTGAGTAACTTGATCGGATAGCCAGACCAGGAACTGCGCGGGCAGACAAGCGCCTGGGCCCGCGCCATGAGCCGCCGAACGGCGGGAAAGGACGGGACCACGGTCACCGTCGCCCCGACCCTGTCGACGGCTGCTGCCAATTCCGCACCCAGACTTTCACGCCAGTGTGCATCGTGCGTCACCAGAACCAGGCAAATGTCAGGGGCCTGCGTGCGTGCCGACAAAACCCCTCGCAGCAAAACATCGAGATCCTGGTATGGATCGAGATTGCCCGTGTACACGACGGCGAATCGGCCGGTCAGATCCACCCCGGGCACCGCCTGTCCGTCATCGACGATTGCCGCTGGCGGAAACGGTGGGATCACCGTCACTGACTGCGCCGCCACGCCATTCGCCCGCAAGAAACCTTCCAGTTCCGGTGTAAGTGCGATGGCATGATCGCTGCGCCGGGGGACCTGATGGTCGAGCAGTCTCCCCACTCGACGCGCCAGACCACGCCAGCGTTTCGCCACGTAGGTCGGCAGTTCATCGGCAAGCGCGTTATGCGAGTGGTATACGATCGGCACCCCGGTCCGCCAACGCGTCAGGAACGCCACCAGCGGCCCCTCGTAGTTGTGTGCATGGATCACGTCGATGGACTGTTCACGCACGATGCGCAAGAGGTGGCGGACGAGGATCAAATCGAGCAGCGCCTTGTGGATCAGCCACGGCAATCTCACCCTTCCGAGTAGGCGTACCGCAATGCGGTGCACATGGATGCCGCGCAACGGCACCACATGCTCCCCGCTCGGATAGGTGACGACATGCACCTCGTGGCCGCGCTCGGCCAGAGCTTCGGCCACCTCCCGGATGAGTACCTGCGATCCGCGAGCCGACGGAAACGCGCACGGCGCCACCATCGCGATACGCCAGCGCTTTTCCGGTTGTTTCCGCTCCCTCATTCCATATACCCCAAATCGGCCAGGCGGGCTGCAATCTCCGCTTCCTCGCGCGGTTTGTACACTCTTTCCCGAACCGTGATCTCGCCCGCAGGCACCGCAGCCATGGTTGACCGGCTTACAACGACCCGCAACGTTTCTCCATCGAAATTTTCAGGCGCCGCGAGACCGCAGAGATTGAGGATCGTTGGAGTCATATCGGCCATCTCCGCACCCTCCGTCCATCCCGAGGCCGACACGGAAGGTCCCGCCACCAGAAAAACGCCGTCGCGACGGTGGCTACCGCTCATTCCGGCAAGCTTCCCGCCGGCCAGTTCTTGCCCGGCGAGACGGCGCACGGCCTCCCCTTCCCTGGTGCGTGGACTGGGGAGGCAGTTGTAGGAGTATCCTGCATCGTCGTTGAGCTCGAGGACGATATCCGGGGCGTCTGATACCCACGGCCCGTCGTACAACTCCTCGCGACGCCATGCCCGCCGCATGATCGGCCGGCCATGTTCCGGATCACGCAATGCCTCGATATCCGCACAGAGGGCGGCACGCGTTCTCTCGTAATCCTCCGCGCTGACCAGACCCTGCGGCTCGCGTCCTCGTAGATTCAACCAAAGGCTGGGGAAGTAATTCAGTTCCTCGGAAAAGGCGGCCGTGCCGGACCAATCGATTCCTCGAAATCGCGACTGAGATTCGAGACGACCCGCAAGGCGCCCTCCCTTCCAACGGAAAAGCCGCCTCTGCATGCGAAAAGGCATCCACCGGAGCGCTTGCCGCTTTGTAAAGGACGCGATCCTTCCGCCGAGGTCAGACTCGTCGAACCGCAGCCAGCCTGCCTGCGCCAGCCACTGGTTCAGGTAAACGACTTTGGCTCCCGCACCGCCAAAACCATGGTCGGACACGATCAGGATATCGGCATCCGGCCGATGCGCCTTCAAACGCCCGATGGCGCCGTCGAGGGCCGAGTAGACCTGGCCGATCGCATCGCCGTACTCCCCGGTAGACCTCGCATCGTGGCGCGGCGAGTTCCCATCATGGAAGTGCCAGAAGTGGTGCGCCACAGTGTCAGATTCACCAAACAACAGCATGAAACAGTCCCAGGGTTCACGCTGGAGCAGAGTCTCCGCCAATCGCGTCTTGATTTCGATGCCGCGCAGGAGCAGATCGAGCGCCCGGCGATGCCAGTCTGGACCGATGCGGAATTCCTGGAAATCGGCGAACGGAAAGCCGCCGTTCGACTCGACCAATTCGGCGAACTCCGGCGGATAGGCAAACGAGGCATCAGCGCGGGTCGTCACGGGAGTATCGAAGCCGCTCAACATCACACCGTTGACGGCTTCCGGCGGGTAGGTTCCCGGCAGTCCGAGCACCGCCACCCGCCTTCCCGCCTTGCTCAGCATCTGCCATACGGTTGGCGCCTTGCGAAACGAGGCGTTGGTGAAATTCACCCGATACGCTCCCCGCTCACGACGCGTGAAGTCGAAAATCCCGTGGCGGCCCGGGTTGACGCCGGTCATGAAGGTGGTCCAACTGGGAAACGTCGCCGGGGGCATCGTCGCGCGCAACGGGCCAAAGGAGCCCTCATCCTGCAGGGCGCGCAGATGGGGCATTCTGCCCTGCTCCAGAAACGCCGCCAGCAGGTTCCAGGACGCGCCATCGAGTCCGACGATCAGCAACATCCCCGCGATCGCCTATTTCCCGCCGCTTTCCACGGCCCGCTGGCGTTCTGCCAACTGGCGCAGGAGATCCTGCGCCAGTTCGGGGTATTGGTCGACGACGTTGCGTGTCTCGCCCGGGTCTGTCGCGAGATCATAAAGCTCGACGGGTGCCAGGCCGCGCGGATTCCCGGCATTGGCAGTGATCAGCTTCCAATGCTCTCGACGCAGGGAATGAACGATGTTCCCTTCCAGCTTCTCCTCTGCAAAAAGCACGGCCGGCGGTTTCACATCCGGGGCAAATACGTTCGCCCCCTGCCATTCGGGCGCTGGATCCACCCCTGCTGCGGCAAGCAGCGTTGGCATGATGTCGACGCTGCGTACCGGACGTGTTTCGACAGTGCCGGCGCGCGTGTCCCGCGGCAGGCGAATCAGCAGGGGTACGTGCACCTGCTCCTCATAGAGTGTTGTCCCATGCCACCAACCACCGTGTTCCTGAAATTCCTCTCCATGGTCTGCCGTAAGGGCGATGACGCTACGGTCGTAGAGGCCAAGGGCGCGCAGCTTCTCCAGCAAGGCTTGCAGGTGGTCGTCCAGGTAGGTGACATCCTGGTCGTAGAGTCTGCGCAACTCCGGCGCCTGGTCTTTCGGAGGCGACGGCGTGCTGACTCGCGCCACGCCCCTGCCATTGTAGGGAATCTCGAAGAATGGATCATGTGGATCCATGTAATGGATCAGCAGGAAAAAAGGGGACGGGGGCTTTTGCGCAAGCCAGTCCATCACTGCTTGATTCACCACCGCTGCGTCCTGGTAATAATGGTAAAAATACATGCGGTGGCCAAAGAACCGTTCACGCAACAGCCGCAAACCCTTGTAAATCGCCAGCCGCGTGGCGGAATCGGTCGCTCCGAAGTAGAAGCGCGGCGCCAGGTAGTTGTACTCCGCAAATCCCTGTTGGAAGTTGAAGACCGGCGCAACGTTGATGTTGCTGACAAAACCCGCCGTCCAGAAGCCCTCGCGCCGCAGGATTTCGGCCATCGTATCGACCTCGTCCGGCAGCGGATCGAGCTTGAGGATGGCCCCATGCCGTGACGGGTAGAGGGAGGTCAGGATCGAGGCAATCGACGGCCGCGTCCAACTCGAATGGCAATAGGACTGTCAAAAGAGTACGTCCTCGCGTGCAAAGGCATCGATGTGCGGTGTCTTCCGGTGCGGGCCACCCTGCACTCCGAGAGCGTCGGCGCGTAGGGTATCGACAACGATGAGGATGACGTTCGGGCGGTCGGCCGGCGCTGTGGCCGTGCGCACCACCTTTTCGATTCGGGGCATGCTCCACCACGCCCCCGCAACGCAGGCTGCAAGAAGTACCAGGAACGCCACGCTGCCACCCAGCAATCCATGTCGTGCCTGC
>CAZEWD010000087.1:0-11277 GCA_964515725.1 uncultured Binatia bacterium (SeqCode) | reverse complement strand
CTTCCAGCATACGCGGCGTTTCGGAAGCCTTTTCCTCCTCGGTCTGGCGCTGGACGTTGCAGCCCGGAGGTTTGGCATCCTCTGATCGTCGATGCATCCGCGAGACCGAGCACCTGTGTCGGGTCTCGGGAGGTACCACACTGGAGTGTGCGGCGGCCTCCCCTTGTGTGTGAGTTTGAAAGATTTCAGTGGTCTGCCGGACCCACGGGACGAGGAGTCGCCGGCGAAGCCATGGCGATGGTAAGATTTTGCTCGACCGGCAGATCGATCGTAAAGACAGATCCGCGACCCGGTACACTCTCGACCCGGATCTCACCGCCGATCGTCTCCGTCAGACGGCGAACGATGTAGAGACCCAGGCCAACACCTCCGTACTGTGCACCGATCGAGCTGTTCGCCTGACGGAATGCGTCGAAGATCGCCTCCTGCACATCCGGTTCAATTCCAATTCCCGTGTCCGCTACGCGGATGGAAATATTTCCATGTTCGACGCTAACGCTTGTGTGGACATTGCCGGAGGTGGTGAACTTGAGTGCATTGGAAACCAGGTTTTTGAGAACCACCTTGAGTTTGATCGGATCCGTGTGAAGAAGTGGAAGATTACGTGGAATATCCCACTGCAGGGTGACCCCAGCGCTTTTCTTGAATTCCTGCGTTTCCCGGGCAGTCTGTTCGAGCAGCGTAGTGAGCTGGACCGGCCTGATGTCGAGGGGTACCTGGCCGCTTTCCAGTCGACTGACATCCAACGTGGCGTTGATCAATTCGAGGAGTTGGATGGCATTTTCTTTCAGGCGGCTCAGATAGTACTGCTGCTCCTGGGTGACGGGCCCCATCTCGCCCTCGCCGAGCAGTGCGCTGTACCCGATGATCACATTGAGGGGTGTGCGTAATTCGTGTGACATGGTGGCCATGAATTCAGTTTTCAACCGGTTTGCACGTTCCAACTGGTCAACCAGGCGCGCATTTTCCAAGGCGAGTGAAGCGAGCTGACTGATCCCTTGTGCAATGCGTATCGATCGGGGGGAGCAGGGCAGAGGACGATTCCGTGTGCCGACAGTCAACGATCCTGAGATCTCGCCAGCACGGCGCAACAAGATGACCAGCATCCCGTTGAATCCCTGGTTCAGCCGCAGGAGTGGTTCTGGAAGCAAATCGACCGACTGTCTCCCATCCAGGATCGTCACGTCGCGCTCGGCATGTTGCCAGAGACGTTCGGCAATCTCCCGTGGCAGACTCATGACTCTCATGGCTTCCCAGACTTCAGCCGGTGTGCCGTGATGCGCTACTGTATTGACGACCGATTCGTTGGCTGCCGTCAGCCACATCTGCGCCCAATCACATTCCAGAGTTTCGGCTGTGACCTGGCAAAGCCGCCGGAGAAGATCGGGGCTGTTCAGTGAGCCAATGATGCTCTCCCCCATCCGGGCCAGACTGGCAGCGACATATGCCTGGTCGCGCAATTGTTCCTGTGAGCGGACGTACTCGGTGATGTCCGTAGCGACACCTACGACCTGATTGATCTGTCCGTCCGGTTCGACCAGGGGGCGTTTGACGGTTCGTAACCATTTCTGGTTACCCCGAGGGTCTGTGATGATCTCCTCGGGGATTAATTTCTCGATGGCCTTTTCCATTACTTCGATGTCGTCACGGCGGAAACGTTCGATTTCCTCGAGGTTCGGAATGAAATCGGCATCGCCCCGTCCGATCAGGGCGTCGATGCTCGTCTCATACAGATCCGCCATGGCTTGATTTACCAGCGTGAAGCGTCCCCCCCTGTCTTTCGCAAAGATCAGGTGTGGATTGGTGTCGAGTACCTGTCGCAGAAACGCTCTCTGCCGCACCAGTTCGGCTTCTCGGTCGCGACGCTCCACTTGTTCGCTCCATGCCAGCTTCCTGCTTCGCTCCAACTCGCTTGCGATGTAGGCGGAGGCCGTCAATACCGCTGCCAGGCCGACAAGTTCCCGCGCACGGGCGATGGAGAAGTTGTCTTCTGCGACGATGATGGTGAGCGGAAAGAGAAGCGTCAGCGTGAGTCCGATCAGAAGCTGTGGCGGCCCTCCCCAGGGTAGGAATGCTGCCGTACCCATGCTCAAGGCAACGAAAAGAAACGAGGTGGTGGTTGCATCTCGCGTCAGACCGGCCACGATCGAACTGGTGAGGGCTGCGACCGCGAAGGCGAGAAATCCGCAGAATACGATGGCCCGCCTCGATCGCAGGCTTCCGAGAACCAGAACCAACAGGCAGAGTACGAGTACACAGAATGCGTGTGCGCTCGTAACGAGGGGATTCTTACCGGGGCGAAGAATGACTTCCCCCACGGCGATGGAGATCGTGGTTGCAAGGAGGATCCACACCATGAGCCTGACACGGTCCGTCAGGCTTTGGTTCCAGAGTTCCGTCTCTCCCTTGGCGGGACCGTTCCCCCCGATCGGCATGATCAATGGTTCGGTACTATGGTCTGGCGGATCAGGGCAAGATCAAAGTGGGTTTTGTCTCGCCTGAAGAGTGACTTTTCGTGCTGCACGGTGTTGCCGGTCTGCCGGCTTCCCGTTGGATTCCCTCAATCGAGTTCCATCTCGATGATCGCATAAGGCAGGCTGCCCAACTCGATTCGTACGATCCACTCGTTTGTCTGTTCTGCCCATGCCCAGCTCTCGGCGTCATTCCCGCTCGGAATGCAGCGCCGCCCGGTAGTCTGCCAAACAGTGGCCGCTCTTGGAGCACGGATGGCGTACCCCCGAATCACCACGCGATGTCCCGGAACGCCCTGGGTCTGTATCTGCAGGATCTGCCCATCACAGGAGATCTGGCTGATCCGGCGATCTCCAACCGTGGCGTATTTCTCGGTGTCGCCGAAGACAGTGATGTCTCCCTCAAGGAGAGGACACAACACACGAAAGTCCCAGTCCTGAAAATCGAGCTGGACCGGCCAGCCACCGCCGGCTGCAGAAATCTGATGGTGCTTGTGGCGCCAATCGTACACGACGTACCGGGCTGCGCTGTGGGCGCCGAATTCCGCCAGAGTGACCTCTTCCTCGATCCTTCGTTTCTGATTGCAGGCGTTGAATGTCGCCGCATAGATCCAACGCCCCGCCTGATGCTGGGAAGAGGTCTCGCCCTTCAGGAGTCTTGGATGGAAAAATCGATTTTCGAGGAACATCTCGTCGACTGCGGCAATCGGGGCGTCTGGCTTGACGAGAACGCCGTCTTCGCGGCAGCAACGAAAGACGAGGTTGCGTTCCGTCTGCCCCAGTTGATCACCGATTCCCACCGGGCCACCGCTCAGAGCCGAAAGCAGGGCCTCGACCTCCGCGTAGGGCTCTCCCTCGCTCAGTTCCGTCTTGCCGTGGGTGAGAAACACATCTTTGAATGGCCAAAGACCGAGGGCCCGCGCCATGGCGTTGGTTTGCAAGAACCAGACCCAGTTGAGGCCATTGTCGAACAAGTAGCGATAGTCACCGCTGGTCCGTATCGATGCGACGTTACGCAGCCTGACCGTTTGGAAGAAGTCGGCCGGTGTGGCCATACAGAATTGGAGATGCAGCCCATGTTCTTCCGCCGTATCGTCCAGAGCGGAAAGCCATTCCTGCGCGCGCCCGGGCGCTTCACGCAGGCCTTTCACTCCGAGGAAGGTCTCCACCATCCAGTCCTGTTCGTAGGTGATGGCCCCCCAACTCACCGCATTTGCCATGAGGAGATCGTACAGCTCGCGACCGCTCGGATGGCCGTAATCGCCGTCGTGCCATGCCTCGAAGGTTTCGAAGTAAGGTGAGTTGGTAGAGAAGTGCCGGCTATGAAGCGACAGTGGGAGGTTGCCGAGACGCGCGCGCAACGTGTGCATGCCCTCCGGAAAGATGTCTTCCCTTGGCTCCCAGCACAGCATGCCGCTCGGCGGCACGATCGCTGTCCCGTTCGGGGCGATAGAGCGAAGATTCTGGTGGGGATAGAACCAGGAGTCGAGCTGAACGCTGCGGATGGGAAGGCTTTGTTTGCGCAAGCCTGTGACGACATGTTCGAGTGTCGTCGCGTAATCACAGCCCGGTTCGGTCCGATAGTAATAAACGGCGCCATTATCGGTCCAGTACGACAACCCGCTGAGAAGTTCGTCGGAATATCGAGTCAGACGCCGGGTCCCGAATCGTTCACGCAGGAGGTTTGCCCACAGGTCGAGAGCGCAGCGCGGGCTCGGAGCCGCGAAGAGCCCCAACTCGGTTCGAAAGCCGGTAGGAATCCGATCGAGATCACCGTGCCAGCCGCATCGCAGGCCATCCGCTTCGTGCACGGCGTCTGCCGGAACTGCGATGATCTGTTCGTGGAAATGGTTCAATGGTGCCAGCATCAATGTTCGACCGTCTGGCGCAATCAGGAAGAAGGGTTCGATCACCGCTGGTCGATGCGGCGCAAAGAAATAGCCACTGGCGTGGGCGGTGCCGTGCACGGGGAGGGCGAACTCCGAGTACTGGTATCCGGAAGACCGAGTACCTTCGGGGACGCCACCCGTCTGCCGGTGTGCAGGAACAAAGCGCCAGGCAAGACTCGGTCGTGCAAAGGTGCCGTTGGCAAAAGAAGAGAGATCCTCTTTGGCCAGCAATTCGAACACGATGAGCGGGCGGTTTGCGTAGACGCGAAATGCCGCTGCAACAGAAAGTTCTGTACTATCCCAGCAACCGGCCTCGTATGTGCCGAATTCGTCGTTGCCATCGCTGGCGTGGAACCTCCCGACAGCGGAGACACAGTCTGACTGTATTGCCGGTGAATCGGTCCGAACGCTACCCGGGCCGAACCAATCTTCAGTCTCCCACGCAATCCGCAGGGAACCGTCAGGCCTGTGACTTATGGCCAGTCCACCGTCTCCTTCCCACCGCATCTGTGTCGTATGCCACCCAAAGCTCTACATGAACAGGGCCAACTGCAAGATTGGGTTTGGTCGGACCAAACGGATTCCTTCAAAGGAAGAAGGCGTTACCGGAGCAATACTCGGTTCTGAGTTTGGATCGCGATCGTTTCAGCCGGGATGTCGTGCATCAGGTCTGGCGGAAATGGCCCGCGTGTGACTCTTGTCGAACGAGGAGGCGGCGAGCCGGAGACTGTGGTTCCCGCCGGGATGAAGCATCCCCACGAGTTGCGCGAGTGCTCGGGCGGCTGAACACACGCTTGAAAAGAGCGGCAAGGGAACTCCGCCACACGGGTCGTTGTGTGCCAGGTGGCAGCCGGTGGCGATTCGTGCGGCAACGGGGATGGCAGCAAGCGCCTTGTCTTTGTGTCAGCGGAATGGCTTTCATCTCCGTCATGGCACCTCGATACACATGGTTACGCGTCTCTCCTTTGATCCTGTGTGCTGCTGCGCTCCTGCTCGGGAGTGGTTGCGCCGGCCGCTATGTTCGCATGGAGCAGAAAGGGATGACGTGCACGCAGGCACTACAGAGCGCAACCGGCGCGATACAAAAGATGGGCTATACGATTACGGGGACAGCCCCGCCTGCACCGGGTAATCCGGGTATGGTGACCGGGGAACGTGTTCTTGCCGCGAATGTACACCGGATTCTGGTTCAGGTCTTTTGCACGAGCCTCGGTGCTGAGGTGGCAGCCAGCGTTGAGGGCGGACTGATCGATCATCTCAATTTTCAAAGCGACTTCCGTGCGGCCTTCAACGAGGTGGCACAGGCACGCCCCCCGATCCGAAAAATTGCTTCGGTGGGTGTCGACGTACTGGTCATACCGGATCGCGTTACCGGCAATGACCTTGGTATCGATTTCAGCGGTACGGGAGTGCTGCCGGTAAAAGTCCAGATTGCCAACAACACCACGCGATCCTACCGTTTCGAATCCGCAGACCTCGTTCTGCAACAGGCGGATGGCCAGCGTGTTCACCCGTTCACCCTTACCGAGTTGGCGGCTCGGGTTTCCTTGCCCGTGGCAGACACGGGCCGATTGCCGTCCCTCCAGGGCGGTATCCTGGCCCCCCAACAAACAGTTTCAGGATACCTGTATTATCCATTTGGAGGCTATGTGAGGGCGCGCTTCAGCTTGACGGATCTGGAAAGCGAAGAAACAGAAGGTTTCTGGATCGAATTCTGATTCCGAGCTTTGCAAAGGTGCCGTCGATCTCCGCTTGCCGGGGGCGATCTGCCCTTGTTCTTGCCGTGGAAGTTGCAAGTGTAATTTGAGTCATGCGAAATTCCGGCACCACGGCAGAGGCTCTGGCTGAAGTGACGGAGAAATCGTGCCAGAGATGGCCAGGCGGTCAGTTCAACGCAGGAGGAAGACAGATGCAACGTATGCGCGGGGGGTTCACGAGAGGTTGGAAGGATGTTCCGATTCGATACGATTCTTCAGGGCAAGGCTCGCTGGCTTTGGTTTGTTGCAACGGGCTGGGCGTATCGACGTCGTATTGGAAATACCTCCTGCCGCATTTTGCCAGGAATCACCAGGTCGTTACCTGGGAATACCGCGGGCACTATACGAGCGGCCGCCCCAACCCGCTGGATTCGGAGAACGTCTCGATGACCGCCAACGCCCACGATCTTGCGTCAGTACTGAACGCCTGCGAGATCGACAAAGCGGTGCTCATCGGTCACTCGATGGGGTGTCAAGTGTTGTTCGAATTCTGGCGTTGCTACCCCGAGCGCGTCGCTGGGTTGGTTCCGATGTGCGGTCCGTATGGCCGGCCGATGGACACCTTCATGTTGCCACCACCGGTTACCACTACACTGGTCGGCACCTTGGCCGACCTCACTTCACGAGTCCCTGGACTCGTCGAAAGTGTCGTACGGCCCGTTCTTCGCTCGCCACTTCCCGACATCATCGCACGTATGGGCGCCATCAATGCCGAACTTGCGAGTCCCGAGGACATGGCTCCGTATTACGCCAACCTTTCTCGTATGGATCTGGAGGTTTTCTTCCGTATGGCCATCGAGATGCAGAAGCACGATGCGGGTCCCTGGCTGAAGAAAATCAACGTGCCGACTCTCATCGTGGCGGGCGAACGTGACACCTTCACACCACTGGAACTTTCCACCCGTATGCGGGATGAAATCCCAGATGCAGAGATGCTTCTGTTGCCGAAGGGGAGTCACGCCGGACTGATCGAGCACCCCGAACTGATCAACCTGCGGTTGGAGAAATTTCTTCAGGAACGCGTAGAGCCTTTCCTCTCCCGTAGGAAGTTCGATGCCAAAGAAAAGGTGGCGAGAACGAAAAGGAACAGGCGTCAGCGCCGGGCGATGTGAACGGACTACGAACGTTGACTGATGAAAAAGGGCGGGGTGACATCCCGCCCTTTTTCCCATGAGGCAGGTCAGGAGCGACGCCCGGGGTTGCTCCTGACCTGTTTGGTTCTACGGCTGGCAGACCCCGCTCTGACAGGTTCCGTTGCCGCTGTCACACACCGTGTTATCCGGATCGTTTGCGGTGCACGAGTCGGATCCTTCATCGCAGGCATCGTTGCACACATTCGATCCCGGATGGTCTCCCGGCGAAGAACACGGATCCCCACTATTGATCGAGCAGGATCCGCCGCTGCAGGTGTCTGTTCCGTTGCAGAACAGTCCGTCGTCGCACGGGGCCGAGTTGTTCGTGTTGCTACAGCCGGTGCCGGGATTGCATGCATCGTCGGTGCAGACGTTTCCGTCATCGCAGTTTGTGCTTCCGCCGTCTACGCACGTCCCCGAGCCGTCACAGGTATCGTCCGGATAGTGTGTCAAACCACCGCAACTTGCTGCGTTGCAAACCGTTCCTGAGGCGTAGAGCCGGCACGCGCTTGCCCCATTGCAGAAGCCGTCCTGGCCACAGGTCGATACAGGCTGTGTCGCACAGTCGTTCACCGGGTCCGTTCCATCTGATGCTGGAATGCAGGCACCGCTTCCGTTGCAGACCTCACACGTGGGGCAATCGTTGTCGGGATCCGTGTTCGCGATCGTCGGAGCGCATGTGCCGTTGGTACCGCCGGTCAGAGCTGCACTGCACGCTTCGCAAGTTCCTGTACAGCCGCCGTCACAGCAGAATCCGTCGACACAGAAGCCAGTAGCGCAGTCGACATTGCCGCCACCCAGACAGGAATCTCCCTGATTGCGCGTTACGTCGGTCTTCTGTGTGGCCGTATTGTTCCCTGGTGTCGAGTCATCGGGAGAGCTGACGGTCACGGTGTTTGTCAATTCTTTGACCGCTCCGTTGTTTGCGAGCGCCGTGCCGTTGGCGACCGTTCCTCCGGTGATGTTGACGGTGACGGTTGCGCCGGGTGCGATGTTGCCAAAGCTGCATGAAATGGGATCTCCCGTACAGGTTCCTTGGCTGGTGCTGACACTTTCGCCGACCAGAGCGTCGGGGACATCATCGTTTAACGTCACGTTGCGGGCGCAGGAATAGGTGCCGGAGTTGGTCACCGTGATCGTATAATCCAGGGGATCGACGCCTTCTTCCACCGGGTCGGCGCTATCGGTCTTGGTAACAGAAATCTCGGCGTCTTCGATGATGGCGGTCACTTCGGTAACAGTATTGTTGCTCGGATTGAGTTCTGGAACTTGTGCATTCACGACTGCCGTATTCGAGATACTACCCCGCAGATCACAGGGGATGTGGACGGTCACCGTGATTACGGCCTGATTCGCGGGAGCGTCGGCCGCACGCGCCACGGTTCCCAGGAAGCATTTGATAATACCGCCGGTGGGACTGCCATCATGCACGCAGGTTCCCTGAGTGCTCGTTGCGCTGACGAAATTGACGGCACTGTCCAGAGTGTCGGTGACCGTCACGGCAGGTGCATTGGAAATTCCAGTGTTGGTTACGGTAACCGTGTAGGTCAGGTTACTGCCGGCGGTCACGGGATCCGGACTGTCCGACTTCGAGATCCGCAGGTCGGTTGGTAGCAATGAAGTGAACGGAATATGGTGGATCACGGCACGGCTGTGGAGCCGTACGGATTCGGAAGCCAGGGAGCCGTTGACAACGGCATCACGTCCGAGACGGATACGACGCCGGGCTGGAGCGAGAATGCTTCCGTTGAGTTCGGCGTGTTGGTTGAGGAAGATGCGTCGAGGACGCGTCCCAAAGACATTGAACAGGACGTTGCGTGGTTGAATCCCTCCGCTCAACTCGACTTTAGCAAATGGCCCGAGCTGAAGCTGGTCCGATTGCAAGACGACGACCGCATTGGCCGGACCGTTGATGGTGAGCGTTGCGTCCCGGCGCAGCCGAATCCGATTGTATTGCCGGAGATTGATTCCGCTGCCGAACATCAACGTATCTGAACCGCGACGTGGAACGATCAGATTCCCCGATCCACTCCCTCCAAGGCTGCCAACTCCGCTCGCCAGATCGTTGAGTGCGGTGATGGCCGTATTGCAGCGGCCCAGATAGGGGGCGCCAACCCCGGTGCCCAGAAGATCCACGTAGGTGTTGGACAAGGAGAGCGGCTGGCGGCCCGAACAGGGAGTGTAGATGGGGCAATCGCCGATCGTCATGCATGGATCGCCATTCACGTCACAGGTCCCGGGAGGAGGGCCGATCCAGGGTAGAGCAAGGCCGGTCGAGGGGAAGACCCCCGTCGTGGTCACAAAGTACCGACTCAAACCCGCTGAATTCGGTCCGTAAAAGCGCGCGAAATTTGTTGCTGTCACGCTGCCTTCGAGTCGTGCAATGTGATGAATGTCGACAATGGGACCACAGACTTCCGCCTTCGAATCTCCATAGGGGTACGGTTCGGGGGAACCAGGTATGATGCCGTCGACCGTAAATACCTTCGATTCGCGATGGAATTGCAGCGAGCGCGGCGTTCCCCGGCCAAGAGTTGCGATGTATTGCAATTCGATCAGGGTGGTGCAGTCGCGATCCAAGCTGTCCGTGAGGCCATTGGAATCTTCATCGAGGCCGTTCTCGCACAACGTGGGACCACACTCCTCGGTCAGAGTACAGTCGCGCGCGCAGCCATCGCATTCATCCAGGCCGCTCGGTGTGTTCGCGACATCGCACTGTTCGCCGGTCTCCACAATTCCGTTCCCACAAACGGGTGGTGCCTGTGCCATTACGGGCGGTGTCTGTACCTGGGGGGTGCCCTCCGGCATCCCTGACAAAACGCACAACGCCAAAAACAGGGCGAATGCCCATACACCGATTTTTTTCATTCAAGCCTCCCCCTGGAATGTTATCCCGAATTCGTGGCTGAGTCTGCCACCAGAACTGTGGGTAATCCACCCGGTTTTTTTACATTGACCCCCATGGCGGGTTCAATAGATATGAGGATGGCGCGTATCGGGTGCGATCCCGGTACACCCATGAATCATGGTGTGGACAGACGCGAGGAAGACACCCGTGCCTTGTTTGGCGTTCTCTACCGGAAGTGCGTTTACGAAACGCGCTGCAAGGTCGACAGTAAGTCGTCCGCAGTGACAAAGCCCACGAGACGCTCGGCCTCATTCCCCATGCTGTCAAAAAAGAGAAGCGTCGGTACGCCCTTGACGTCGTAACGTTCGATCAGCGCCGTATTTTCCGGTGTTTCCGCCGTCAGATCCGCACGCAACGTCGCAAATCGCTCGGAGGCGATCTGAACATCGCTATCGGCAAAGGTCGTGCCGTCCATTTCGTGGCAGGGGATGCACCAGTCGGCAATGAAATCGATGAGGACGGGTTGTCCGGCCGCCTGGGCGAGTTCGAGAGCCTCGGTTGTGAAGGGTGTCCACCGGATGGTGGTCTGGGCGGCCGGCGGCTGGACGAGCCAAAGGGAGATGGCAATGGCGCTCAGCCCCGCGGCACGCTGCACCAGGCGGAAGTATCGTAGAGTGCGTCCCGCACGGTCGAGGAATCCCAGATAAAAGCCGGCTGCGCCGACAACCAATGGTACGAGCAAGCGCTCGACACTGCGAGGGAATAGTGGCGCGACGAAATAGGCGGCGAGACCCACGAGAATGAAGCCGAAGGCCCGTTCGACCCAGATGAGCCAGTCCCCCGAACGAGGTAACGCCTTGAGGGACCCTGCCACCATGGCGAGCGCGAGGTACGGGAGTCCCATGCCGATGCCCAGGGCGAGAAACAATTCCAGTCCGAGAATCGGGTCCTGCCGGCTGCCGACGAAAACCAGGAGGCCCACGACCACGGGGCCAATGCACGGAGCGGCAACCACGCCCATCGTGAGACCCATGAGGAATGCGCCAAGGAATCCTGGCGCAGCGCCACTGGCTTTTTGCATCAGCCAACCGGGCGGCTGAAACTGGTACAACCCGAAGGAACTCAGCGCGAGAACGATCATGAGTGCTGCCACGGCGACCAACACAGCCGGCTTTTGCA
>CAZEWD010000086.1:0-11296 GCA_964515725.1 uncultured Binatia bacterium (SeqCode) | reverse complement strand
GAACACTTAACCGGGCATGTCAATCAACGGGGCATGAACACTATCCTCAGAACCCGGAGTGATCCTTGGGCACACATTCCTCGTCAAGCACACCCTTCTCCTTTTCCACCCTGGAGAACGCCCGTGACATTCGCCGGGCACTCGACTTCCGCCTCGAGGTCTACCGTTCCACCTGGCCAGACGTTCCCAGTTCCGCCGTCGTGGACTCTTTGGACCCCCGGGCACAGCACTTCATCGCCACAAATTCTGCTGGCGACATCGTCGGCGCCTTTCGCTTCGTCCCTCCCGATGCGCGCCCCTTTGACATCGAATCTTATATCGACCTCCGAGACGTGCTCCCGATCGACTCCACACCCGCCGAGGTTGGCCGTCTCTGCATCCGACCAACACATCGAAACAGCACGGCCGGTGTCAGAATTTGCATGGGCCTACTGGAGCAGGCACTACTCAAGGCCTCGGAATTCGCCGTCACCGACTTCGTGATGAAATGCGCGTCCCGCCTCATCTCCTTCTACCGCGTTGCAGGGTTCCAGCCTGTCGGTCACTCCTTCATCCATCCGAGCTACGGTGAGGAGCACATCTTGCGCCGCCACCTCACTGCCGGCCACCCGGGCCCCTCCGGGCGGGCTGGCTCCATTCCAGCTTGATATGTACCTCATCCCCCTGATCTCTGCGCTTGCCAACGCCGTCCTCACGGGGATCGTCCTTCGACAACACCCGCGAACCCGCCTGGCCAGGGCCTTTTCGTTTCTCACGGCGAACCTGGTCGTATGGAATCTGAACTTTGTCGTCCTCTACGGCATATCGGATGCCGGCACCGCTCTGGCACTCACGCGAATCGTCAGGATCGGGTCCTTCTACGTTCCACCGGCAATCCTGGCTCTCATTCTAGCATTCAGGGAACGACATCGGATCTGGCCGCATGTGCTTCGTATCGATTATACGATTGCCACCGGTCTCGCATTGATCAATATTGCGGGGCATTACGTTTCTACACTTCAGAAGACTGAGTGGGGTTTCTATTCCGAACGGACACCCTTTTACCACATATTTTCCATATCATTACTCCTGAATTTTATCACTGCTGCAACAATCCTGATTCATGATTATTATTCGTCAGCCGACCCAAGAATTCGACATCAGCTTAAATTCTGGATGCTCGGCGCTGCCATCGCATTGCCATTGGGATTAACGAACCTGCTCCCTTCCTATGGTGTGTCATTTTATCCGCTGGGAAATCTCGGCAATGCAGTATGGACTGCGATCATCGCATATGCACTTTTACAACACAGACTGATCGGCATCGATATCGCAGTGGTAAAGGGCATTACGTATGTTCTCGCCTTTATCGTCATCGTTCTTCCAGCAATTGCAGTGACCCTCTTCCTGGAAACCCGTTTCTTCGGACGCATCGACGTAGATTATACACTCCTACAAATCGCTGTGATTACATTCGCGGGAATCGCATTTCCCATCGTCCGATTACGTACGGAGCCTCGGGTTGAGCAGTCGTTATTCAAAGACCGATATGAACATCGGTCTGCGTTGCTGTCATTCAGCAAGGCAATCATCAGATTCCTCGATCAGGACACGCTCTTGAGCCAATTGGCTTCCCGTCTGACCGACTGCTTCAACCTGGATCGTCTGGCAATCCTGCTAATCGATGACTCCCCGCACGTGCTTTCTCTCAAGGCCAAGGCGGGGATCGCGCCGCTCGATGACGAGCTCGCCTTGGATAGCGCTTTGCCGGCAATCGCCTCCCAGCGGCGGCAGAGCATTCTGGTACATGAGTTGGAAGCTATCACAGGCTCGCCCGTAGAAAGTCGGGCAGCGCAGGTACTCAGAAGGAACTCGTGGGTGGTCTGCGTGCCGCTCCTGGGCAGCACAGGCCTCATGGGCCTGCTCTGTCTCGGCCAAAAGCGAGACCTCGACAGCTATTCGCTTACCGACCTGGAACTACTCGAGACGCTTGCCGCCGAGGCGGCCGTGGCGCTGGACAATGCGAGATTGTACGCGGAGGTGAAATCGTCCCGTGAAATTCTCCGGCGAACCGATCGGCTGTCTGCCCTCGGCGTGCTCGCGGCCGGAATTGCGCATGAGATCCGAAACCCACTGGTATCGATTCAGACCTTCTTCCAACTAGCGCCGCAGAGACTCGACGACAAGGAATTCATCGAGTCGTTTTTGCCGATAGCTGCTGGTGAGGTGACACGGATCGGAGGGTTGATTGCGGAATTGCTGTCGTTTGCCCGAAGCCCAGAGCCCAAGTTCCAGAATGTGTTTGTTGACGAACTCGTTGACCAGGTTCTCGTCCTTCTGGAGCCCGAGGCGAAAAAGGCGCAAGCGAAGCTGGAACACCGCCGCGCTCCACAGCCTCGGAGTGCCTGGATCGATCCCGATCAGATAAAACAGGTGATCATCAATCTCGTCCTGAACGCTATCCACGCCAGCCCTGCGGGGGGCAGCGTCAGTGTCATCGTTCGCCCCGTCGATAAGGAGAATCAACGGCTGGTCCGTGTCGAGGTGTGCGATCAAGGACCGGGGATTCCACCTGAACAAGCGGAGAGCGTGTTCGTCCCGTTTTTTACGACGAAGGCAAGAGGAACTGGTCTTGGACTATCCATTGCGCATCAGATCGTGGCTGAGCACGGAGGCACGATCCGCCTCGAAAATAATCTTGCCGGAGGAACACGTTTTATCGTCGACGTGCCGGCTGAGATGCCGCCCCCGAAAGAATCGAAACAAAAGTTCGAGTTGACTTCGTCCTCGGAGTAGGAGAATAGAGGGCCAACCGATCGCAGGTGTTTGAATAAGCGGCCAAGGGGGGGCGGATGATGTCACTCTGGACGTTGCACGTTTATTCGGCATTCCTTGCAGCAATCATTGATTTGCTCTCGGTCCTTGTGGTCGCGGCCGCGGCCAGTGAGCGGCGTTTCGTCCTTGCACACGTCGCCGTGGCTACAGCGATGGCTGCCTGGTGTTTGGGAATCGGTCTCCAGTCGATACCGGGATTTCGGATCGACCATCCGTTTCTCGCCAGCATCCTTCCCCTGGGTCAGATACTTTTACCGGCGGTGGCACTCCACACCGCAGGCACATGGTCCAATGACAACCCCTACCAGTCAGTGCGCCATCGAGTAGCAGTCGGATACGTGATTGTCGGATTCCTGTCCGCCGCCTATTTCGCCGGCTGGATTTATACGGCACCGATTGAACATGCCTGGGGTACATATCGAAATCCCGGCCGGCTGTTTGTTTTGCACCTCATTTTTGCAGTGGCGTGTATCGGCCTCGGTATGGCGTGGTGCGTGAAGGCCGCCAGATACAGTATAGATCCACGAATACGTCGCCGGGCAACGTTATGGATTATCGGTGTCGTCAGTCTGGTGCCGTTGTTATGTATGGATTGCCTGTTCATTCTCGGTATCAATGTTCCGCCGATGGGTTCCATTGGTAATATGATCCTTGTCACTCTATGGGCTTCAGCCACTCTCAGATACCGGGTGTTCGAAATGGACAGTATCGTACTCAGGACTTCTACGGTACTGATCGGAACTGTCGCGGTCACAGGTGCGGGCACATTGGCATTGGTGGTATGGCACGACTTGCCTTTGGCTGTCGGCAGTACCCTGGTGTCGATTCCATTCGCATTTTCTGGTGCGGCTGCTGTGGTGTTCTCGTATCGATACCGTGGGTTTCTGCATGGCGATGTCGAGTGTGTACTCCTTTCGGAATGCCAGCAGACAAGGAACATCATTCGGCAACTCAGCGCTGAACTCTTGTCCGGAAGGGATTACACGAGAATAGCCGAAAAGGTCACAAGCCGTCTGCGAACCGTTCTCAATCTTGCTGGCGTTGGATTGTATCGCAGGGTGGACGGGAAATTTCGTCTGGAGCAGAAGGCCGGCAATATTGCTCTGCCAGAGGCAATCTCACACAAGGCCATCGGGGCCCTGACGGACACTGGGACCGGGACGCAGGAAATCTACGTGCCGATCGAGAGTGAGGGAATAACGGTTGGCTACCTTGCGTTGGGACCCAGAGTGTCGGGGGCGGTCGTCGATGATTCCGGTCTGGCCCTGGTCTCACTGATTGCCGGCCATCTCGGCACCGCATGGCGGAACCTGGATCACATACAGGAAATCCAACGACAAAAGGGCGAAATCCAGAAATTGCACCATCAGGTCGAAACGGAAAAAGTCGTTCCGTGTGTCGAGGTACGTTGCAGGGCGAATTTTCCCGAGATCATCGGTGCCAGCCCCCCAATCAACCGTGTTCTGCAAATCATCGAGCGGGTCGCGCAGGCGGATACCTCCGTTTTGATTCTTGGTGAAACGGGCACCGGGAAGGAATTGATCGCCCGCGCCATCCACAACATCAGTGGACGCGCCCAGCATCCGCTGATTTGTGTAAACTGTCCCGCGATCCCGACAGAGTTGGCCGAAAGCGAATTATTCGGACACGAACGCGGGGCATTTACCGGGGCGACAGGTACTCGGATTGGAAAACTCGAGATGGCCGATAACGGCACCTTGTTCCTCGACGAGGTCGGCGATCTCCCCATGTCGATCCAGGTAAAACTGCTTCGTGCCCTGCAAGAACATGAAATCGAGCGGATCGGCGGCGGGAAAACCATCAAGCTGAATCTCCGCGTCATGGCCGCCACGAATCACGATCTACAAGCGGCTGTTGCGACTGGCCAGTTCCGGGAGGACCTTTATTTCCGTCTCCGTTCCGTTCAGATCGACGTTCCGCCGCTCCGCGAGCGCGCGGAGGATATTCAGATGTTGGCCGCCTATTTCCTCGAACGTGCCAACTTCACGCACCAAAAGCAGGTCCAGGGATTCACTGCCGAAGCGATTTCTCTCCTCGAATCGCACAACTGGCCTGGCAATATCCGCGAACTCCAAAACGTGGTCGAGCATGCGGTACTCCTATGTCCCGATGGCCGCATCCGTCCGGAACAACTCGGCGGCCTCACGGCCACCACCAATCGCCCTGCCTCCTCTCTGTCAACCAGCATCCGAGCCGAGAAGCGACGCCGCGTCGAAGTGGCCCTCGCCCGATCCTACGGCAACCAGGCGGCTGCCGCCCGTTCCCTTGGGATGTCACGCAGCAATTTCGGGCGCCTCATGAAGAATCTGGGCCTGCACCGCAAATCACACCTGTTTGGGTGAAAAAGGCTCTTCGATAAGACGGGAAGCGTGGAGAGGGAGCGGATTCCAGTCTCACGAGGAACAGCAGGTATGAGGACAGGGGCGCCGGGAGGAGATGTTCTTCTGCCGGGCGTGGCCACATGCAAGGTGTACGTGTCCGTGAACAGGGCCGTCCTCTGCTGAGGGGCATGGCGCTGCACCTGCGAGCACGGCGTCGCACTGCAACGTGCAACACCGACGGCGGCGGTGCCCATACCACAGCGTACCCATACAGTTTCTGCCGATGGGTGTCACTTCGAACTCCGTACCGGTCACGTTTCGCACCACTACCACTGATCAAAAGCTGCCGCATCAGGAGAGAGGCGGCCAGAACGATCCGTCACGTCCAGGTGACTGCCGCACCTACAGTGCGGGCGGACTCGCGCGTATTCAACGTGAGCACATCGTCCTTCTACGTACTCCTTCCGAGCACTCACAACAGTCGGGTATCCGGGAAATCCCCCTTCTCGAACACTGGACTATCCATGGATCATGACTTGCAATAGATCCCGCTCGATAACACCAAAACGTGCTTCACGAGGAGGTGGATATGGGTTTATTTGGCTCAGGCCGATCGTTTGGCACGCGACTCTTCGCACGATCGTCGGACCGCGACAGGGGCTCGAACACCCCGCTCAGCGCAGAGGCCATTTCGCGTCTCGCGCGTTCTGCCGCGACGGTCAGGTCAATGGGAATTGCTGAGGAAGTTGCGGGGGCTCTAGTGGAGTCTTTCGGACTGGTCGGCGCCGCGATTTACCGTAAAAGCCAGAATGGAACTCTTCGCCTGGCCAACCGTAGCGGCCCGATCGCGGCACCCGATGAGATCGACTCGGTTCTCCTTCCCGAACTCACCGAGTCTTTCATTCCGTGGGAGATGTTCTGTACCGCGCAATCCGTCGTTGCCGAACCAAGCTCGACCCTGTGGGCAGGGCTTCCTCTCCGGTACGAGGGTACACTGGTCGGACTGGTCGGCCTTGGCTCAAAATGCACAGGTGAACCATTCGATGATAGGGAAAGTGCCCTCCTGTCTCTATTCTCCACACATCTCGCCCTCGTGTTGCAAGGTTACGAATGGGTGCATCAGATCAGCCAGCAAGGAAACGAGATCGCGCTTCTACAACAACGCCTACAAAGCGAAACTGCCGTCATCCACACCGACATCGAATGCGCACCCAATTTCCCGTACATCATCGGAAGCAGTGTTTCGCTTCAGGCCGCCCTCAGCCTGGTCGAGAAGATCGCGCATACCGACACCACCGTATTGATCACGGGAGAAACCGGCACGGGCAAGGAATTGATTGCCCGCGCCATTCATGAACTCAGTGCCCGACGCTGCGCTCCGCTGGTCAGTGTGAACTGCCCAGCCATCCCCCTGGAACTCGCTGAAAGTGAATTGTTCGGCCACGAACGCGGCGCTTTTACCGGAGCCGTGGACGCCCGCGCAGGCAAGATGGAGCAGGCCCACGGTGGAACCATCTTCCTCGACGAAGTCGCCGACCTGCCCATGGCAGTGCAGGTCAAATTGTTACGAGTCCTGCAGGAACGCGAGATCCAACGTGTTGGCAGTCAGCGCACCCGACGTCTGGACATTCGTATCATTGCTGCAACCAACCGCGATCTGATCGACGCAGTTGAACATGGACTCTTTCGCGAGGATCTCTACTATCGCCTCGCCGCAATGCCAATCGACCTGCCCCCCTTACGCGATCGTATGGGAGATATTCCTGTCCTTGCGACCTACTTCCTCGACGAGGCTGCGCGTCGATATCACAAACCCATACGGGGGTTTACGACCGAGGCCATCGCCGCAATCGAGAGCCACCACTGGCCCGGGAACGTACGCGAACTCCAAAATGTCATCGAACGCGCCGTCCTGTTCTGCACGAGCGACCGAATCGCACTGGCGGAACTGCCCTTATTGAAGGCCCCTGCAGTATCCGGGACAGGTCTCGCGTCGACAATGCGCGCCGAAAAACGCCGTCGTGTCGAAGCAGCACTCGTCCAAACCGAAGGAAACCAGGCTGCGGCAGCGCGCTTGCTGGGCATGTCGCGCAGCAACTTTGCGCGTCTCGTCAAAACGCTGGGCCTACGGGTTCAAAAGCGAGCCGCATAAACCCGGGGCGGAATACCCCGAGGTTGAACCGAACGCGTTGAGACTGCTCGGGATGAATCATCAGACAGAGCAACTCTTTGTTTCTTGAAAGCGGAACAGCATCAACCGATCAAAGATCGCAAGTACGGCCGAACGATCCATTTCAGCCCGGGCGCCGGTGATGCCTCCCGTCAGGTGCTTGAATCCATTCAACCTACGCGGAACGGGTTCTGCAAAATGATGGTCTCGTTACGGCCTGCTCCAACCGAAACCATATACATGGGCGCTTCGACGACTTGCTCGAGACGCCGGATATATGCGCGAGCGTTGACGGGCAAATCATCCAGTGTACGTGCGCCGCTGATCGACTCCTTCCAACCGGGATGATCTTCGTAGATCGGCGTGGCCGCCCGCAACACCGTACCACTAGCGGGAAAGTGATCGAACCGCTTACCATTCACCTCATAGGCAACGCAGATACGCACCGGATCGAGACCGGTCAGTACGTCGATCTTGGTCAACGCAAGTCCATTGATGCCATTGAGGCGAACGGCCTGGCGCACCACCACGGCATCAAACCAGCCACAGCGGCGCGGGCGTCCGGTGGTAGCACCGAATTCGTCCCCATCCTTGCGCAGCTTATCCCCAAGGCGGTTATCCTCTTCTGTGGGGAAGGGACCACTACCGACACGGGTCGTGTAGGCTTTGGCAATCCCCATCACGTTGGTAATGCGGCTCGGGGCGATACCCACACCTGTGCAGGCGGCACTGGCCAGTGTGTTGGACGAGGTCACATACGGATAAGTGCCATGGTCGACATCGAGCATGGCGCCCTGCCCGCCTTCCAACAGGAGTCGCTTGCCGGCACTCAGGGCGTCGAAGAGGAGGACACTGGTATCCGCCACATGGCGGCTCAGTCTCTCGCGGTAGCCACAATATTCGGCGCGAATCGATTCAATGTCGAGCGCTTGCTCTTTGAGAACCGCCTGCATGTAGGCGTTCTTCTCTTCGAGGACGTGGTGGAGGATATCGTCGAACATCCCCTCATCGAGAAAATCCGCAAACCGAATCCCGCTCCGCGCCATCTTGTCTTCATAGGTCGGGCCAATGCCACGCCCCGTCGTGCCGATACGTCCGTCGCCACGCAACCGCTCGCGCGCGACGTCGATGGCACGATGGTATGGCATGATCAGATGTGCACGATCGCTGATCTTGAGGAGATTGTCGTCAAGGAGATAACCGTGCTTGCGCAATGCGTCGATTTCGCTCAGTAGAACGCCGGGATCGACGACAACCCCGTTACCGATGACGCAGGTCTTCCCGGGATGCAGAACGCCGGAGGGAATCAGATGGAGGATGGTCTTGCGGCCCTCGACCACCAGCGTGTGCCCTGCGTTGTTGCCTCCCTGAAAGCGGGCGATGATGTCTGCATGCTCGGCAAGGATGTCAACGACCTTTCCCTTGCCCTCATCTCCCCACTGCGCGCCTACGACTACGACTGCCGGCATATCTTGCTCCCCGGGACGAGGCCTAGAGCTCGATGAGTTGCGCAGAGACGATATTGGGTAACTTGCGGAGGCGCTCCATCACGGCATCCGGAATCAGATCGTCCACGTGCACCAACGAAACCGCCATACCACCGATCTCCTCACGGCCAAGTTCGAGCCGAGCGATGTTGACACGTGCTTCACCGAGGAGTGTGCCAACCGAACCGACGACTCCCGGCACGTCTCGATTCAGCAGCATCAGGATGAATCCTTCGGGATCCGCGTCGAGGTAGAAATTGTTGATACGCACAACGCGGATGACACGCGGGCTGAATACAGCGCCGGCGACCACACTGACACCTTGTTCGGTGGTTGATGTAACGGTCACCATGTTCGTGAAGCCTTTGGCCTGCGCCGTCTTCGACTCGATGACCTTGATACCACGTTCGCGGGCAATCGCTGGGGCATTGACATAATTGACAGCACTCGAATCGAGCACTCGCATCAAAAACCCACGCTGCACCGCCAAGGTCAGTGGTTTCACGTCATATTCCGATACTTCCCCGGCATACTCGATCAACAGTTCCTTGGGTGCGGCGGTCAGCATCTGCCCATGCATGCTGCCAAGTTTCTCACAGAGCGTCAGATAGGGGCTCAGGACTTTGAGTAGTTCCGGACTGATCGAAGGGACGTTGAGCGCATCTTGGATCACGCCGTGGTTGAGATAGTTGACGACCTGATGTGCAATCGCGACCGACACGTTGATTTGGGCCTCCTCGGTCGAGGCCCCCAGATGTGGGGTACAGATCACCTGATCGAGCTTGAGCAGCGGATGCTCGGCTGGCGGAGGTTCCTGCGTGAAGACGTCAAGCGCGGCACCGGCAACCTTGCCTTCCCGGATCGCTGCTTCGAGGGCCGCCTCATCGATGATGCCACCACGAGCACAGTTCAAGACGCGTACGCCTTTCTTCATTTTGGCAAAGGCTTCCGCACCGATCAGACCGCGCGTCTCATTTGACAAGGGAGTATGAACAGAGATGAAGTCGGCCTGTTCGAAAACGTCGTCGAGGGTACCCAGTTCGACACCGAGGCGCTGTGCCGCGTCGGCCGAAATAAACGGGTCATAGGCCAAAACCTTCATCTTCAGACCACGAGCACGCTCCGCCACGAGACTACCGATATTGCCTACGCCCACGATCCCAAGCGTCTTATTGAACAATTCGGTTCCGGTGAACTTGCTCTTCTCCCATTTGCCACCTTTCATCGAAGCGGTTGCCTGCGGGATGAAACGGGCCAGAGACAGGAGCATGCTGATGGTGTGTTCTGCGGTCGTGATGTTGTTGCCGCCTGGCGTGTTCATCACGACGATACCCTTCTGGGTCGCCGCAGGGACATCGATATTGTCGACTCCAACACCGGCACGGCCGACGACACGTAGTTTATCGGCTGCGGCAATCACTTCGGCGCTGACTGTCGAACCGCTACGCACGATCATGCCGTCGAAGCCGGCGACTCTCTTGGCCAGTTCGGCCGGTTTGAGACCAACCGCCTCCTCCGTCTCGATTCCCGGAGCGTTCCTGAGAACCTCCCACCCCTGTTTCGCAAGCTTATCCGCAACCAGAATTTTTGGCATGAATGACTCCGACACCTCTCCGACTAGAGGCGTGTTTCCCGGCAAAAAAAAGCCTGAACCTCAACAACTCAGAGGCCCAGGCGTTCGGCCAACTGAAGGCCAGCACTCCACCGTGGTCGATTCCACGTCATTACGCCAGTTGTGCAGACCGTCAATGTTGTACGGGCGGTCACTTACTGCAAGCCCATCGGACTGTCAACGTAGGGCATTCCCCCGATCGAGGAAGTCGATTCCAACGCCGGCAGGTAATTCCCTCATCGATCGCAGCTTCGGTGCCCGCGCCTCCTCAACGGGGACCGTAGATGAGCTTCATGAATTCTTCGCGTGTTTCGACACGGGTACGAAATGTCCCCAGCATCGCGCTCGTGACCACGGCAGAGTTCTGTTTCTCCACTCCACGCATACGCATACAGAGGTGCTCGGCACGCAGTACGACGGCAACTCCCTGTGGATCGAGTTCTTCCATCAGGGTGTGGGCAATCTGAGTCGTCATGCGCTCCTGTACTTGGAGTCGACGGGAGAAGACGTCGACCAGCCGCGCGATCTTGCTGATACCGACAATCTTGTTCTTGGGGATATAAGCAACATTGGCGCGGCCGAAAAACGGCAATAGATGATGCTCGCACAGCGAGAAGAAGTCGATGTCGCGTACCACGATCATCTCCGAGTAATCTTCCGTGAACAGAGCCTCATTGATGACTGTCTTTGGATCTTCCGCATAGCCCTTGGTCAGGTGAGCGAGAGCGCGAGCGATCCGTTGTGGGGTTTTTACCAACCCTTCACGCTCGGGGTCTTCCCCCAGGAGTCGGAGAATCTCTCTTACCGGCTTCTCGATACCGTCGATCATGTGGGCGTTTTAACGAAGTGACCCCAAGGTGCAACACATGAA
>CAZEWD010000085.1:331-11389 GCA_964515725.1 uncultured Binatia bacterium (SeqCode) | reverse complement strand
GAACAATCGATCTCTCGCATGCGCCCATTATGCAGGATCGGTGGCGGTCGTACGACTGGGGCCGCTGTGACCTCTATCGTCCCAGACCACAGAAAACACATTTTCAACCGGACATTCTGTGTCCTCTGGAGAGCATGGCGACCTGGCAGCGCCGGGCAATTCCGTGAAGAGCCCGGCGCAAAAACCCTTCTCGTAATGGTACTTACGATTAGAGGGTTTGAGGGATGCCATGGAAACGAGAATCGATCTTGCAAATGGACTCATAGATGTGGCAAACGATCGGGGACCGGCGGCCTGAAACCATCCTGAGATCTCCGGATGGTTCGTCGGTTGGCAGTTTCCGAAATCAAGCACAGACCGCATAACTGCGAAGGCATGATTCGAGCCAGAATAAATAAATGAAAGATATCATGGGTTTTGCTCGCTCGTTCGACAGCAGCGCCGTCCCCCATACCGCGATTTTCCGGAGAGAAAGTTTTTGTGGGTGCGGCGATTCAAGGAGGGTGTGATGCGCGTTCTGGTTTCGGCGATTGTATTGTCAGGGCTGCTCGCCGTCGGCGTACATACTCCCAGCGCCTATGCAGGGACCTGTAATGCTCCGGCCCGTGTCGAGGAATGTGGTTCGGCATGTACTTCGTGGAGTGACTGCCTGAAATGTTGCATTGTCGCGAAGGGGCATCCGTCTGTCTGCCGTTTGCAGTGTGCCGATTTTCTCAAACAGGCGCGCCCCATCCGTCCGACTCGGGCCCCGCGTCCCACTCGCCCCGGTCCCATCCGTGCCACACCGACCGCGACGCCAGGTCCGGTGGATCCGAGCGGTATGTCGGCAACGTGCCGGGCATCGCTGTCGGGCCAGTACGTATCGGTCACCTTGACGGTTGTGAATGGAACAGGGGCACTGCTGCGCAACGTGGCGCCGGACGGGCTTTTGACCCAGGTGGAGCCTGGCACCATCTTCTCGATCGACCGCGTATCGGTGCCACGATCCGTTCCGACGCTGGCAGCCGGCGCGAGCGCTGTCTTTTCATGGCGAGGCCAACTGGTTTCCGGTGGCGGCGTAGGGATCATCGCTTCCGCCTCTGCCATGGAATTGACAAAAGGACTTTTGAGAACCCCACAGGTCGACTGCGGGACGATCGGCACCAATGTTCCCCCTCCGACCGTGCCCGCAACCGCGACCAAAACCTCCACTCCGGGGCCAGCCCCGACGGCAACGCCTGGAGATAACTCCGACTCGGCGCTGTCGTTCATCACGGCCAGATGGCAGCGCAGTGCTCACGCACACACGAACGGGCCGGACCAGGGAAACACCTTCTGTGCGCGCTGCCACTCGCCCTTCCAAGCCGTCGCCAGTGCCACGGAAGGTTCCAACCAGCCGGTGAATGCGGCGAGCTGGCAGAATGTGACCTGCGCCTCGTGCCATCCGTCTGCTGCATTGAGCGCGGCCTGGGGCACCCCGATTGCCACCTATAATATCGCCACACGGGGCTATAGCCCGGTGCCCCTGGGTGATTCCGATGTCCTGTGCAAGAACTGCCACCAGGGCCGATACACCCAGACCTTCACAGACTACGGAAAGATCATGCACGAAGCAGCGGTCCGCTGCATGGACTGCCACATGGCGAGGATTCCGGGCCCCAATCCGGCAGTCGGAACTCCGCCGAACCACGACTTCAAGGTAGCCGATAATCTGCCGTACTCTTGCGGAACATTCCCGGGTGGATGCCATCAGCGCCGTCCGGAAAGTTGGGCCAGACGTGTGCTGGAACTCTATCCGATCCACGGCACGGGGTACTGACATGATAACCTTGCGATCTCGATTCATGACAGCCCTGATGGATTCTTTTGGATTCGGTATGCATCATTACGGAGACCGTCCCATGATTCAGCGTCTTGCCGTTTGTATTTTCGCGGTCGCCTTTGCCGGGGTGGCGAGTGCGGCTCCTTCTGATCCGATTTGCGTTCCCGCTACATCGACCTTTGAGTTGTTGCAGCGGGCCATCTTTGATCGACACGAGTGCAACAACGGTGTTTGTCACGGTTCGGAACAACAAGCCGGTTTGGATCTACGCCCGGGCGCTTCCTATCGGAGCCTGACCGACCGCAATGAATTTGTGGTTCCAGGAAAACCCGACGATAGTCTTCTGTGGATGGCTCTTGCCAAGAAAACTCTGGGATTGCCCTGGCTCGATGCCACGCCCATGCCGAAAGACGGTCTTCCCCTCACACAGGAAGAACTCGATGCGATACGGCTCTGGATTCTTGCCGGGGCCCCCGCAACAGGAATTGTAGCCGGAGTGGATCGGCTCGTTACTCCGTGCCCTCCGCCGATTGCCTATGGGGAGGAAGCGATTGCACATCTTCCCGAATGCCGGCGAGGCGACCCCCTGCTCATGTTGCCCGGACTCTTCGTCGATCCTCCTTCCGCGGTGCGTGTATTTTTCACAGGCGGGAAGCGGCGCGTCGAATTTACCTCCAGAGTCGGTAACCTGGGGGATGGCCCCCTCGTCATCCAGGCGCGCACCCCACCTGCTGGTCCAGGTCACACCGTCGATGCCATGCAGGTCATCAATCGGCGCGATGGCACCCGGTGCATGCGCCGCGCAGGGACGATGCGGTTATCGGATTCGGGGGATCGCTGGCAGTACACACTCCTGTACGACTACGAACTGCGGGTCGGCAGCCCGACAGGTCCGGTCCTCGCCTATGCCGGCAAGCCGGGACATTGCATCATTGATTCCGATCCGATCTACCCCGATCAGGCGTGGCCGCATCAGTTCAAGATGCATTGCACCGATCCGATCGGCCGGATGGGGCTTTCCGTTGGTTACAAGGACACCTACGCCCGGCAACATCCGCAACAGTGGCTCGACCTCGACACGGATCCGGATGTTCTCATCGATAAGGGAACTTATTATCTGCTGAACATCGTCGATCCCGCACACCGGCTCTGGGAGAAGGATGACAAGCGCGACGACAACGTCAATTTCACCGCCTTCAAAGTGGGGCTGAACGATCCAGATCCCCCACGCCGTTGAAATTCGGGAGTGGCCAAACCCGCCACGTCGGCGCGGGTTTGGCGATCTTTTTTTGCCGATACTCCATCTGAAACCGGATCGGGATCGATCCGGTTTCAGTATTTCTCTGTCGTCCAATCGATGGCAGGTGTTTCAGCGGCCGCCCCAGGGGGACCCTCTGCCGGGAGCGGCATCCGACTCATGTTCTCGAGGTACGCAGTGATCGATTCGATCTCGCGTTGCGGGTCGTCCACTTTCGGGTTGGAGTCACTGTCATAGAAGACGGCCGGCATCCGCGTGGTGTTGCCGGCGATGTGCTTGGGGTGGGCGAGGAATTCGCGCAGCCAGGCCGGCCGCAGTCGCGTCGCGGCTAAACCCAGATCAATGGAGAGATCCTCCGTATCCAGATCCTGCCGTTCGGGTTTTCCATCAGCGGTCGGATGGCATTGCAGGCATTTGTAATGGAGCAGACGCCGTTGTCCACGTGCGATGAGATCGTCAGCCACTGGATCGTGTGATGCATCGGCCGCCGGAACGCCAGAGACTGCGGCGAAGTAGGCGGCAAGCATTCTCGCCTGTGCCGCTGTCAGATCGAAGTTGGGCATATGGATCTCCAACCACGGCCGTAAGATGCGCGGCTTCTGCAGGTATTCGATCAGCCATGCGGTCCGTACACGCGCACCTTCGCCATCGAGACTGGGCGGGGCGAAGGATTTGCGTTCCAGGAAATTTGCGATCACACCGCCCTGGCCTTCGATCTGGTGACAGCCGCGGCAGTTGTAATAGGTGATCAAGCGACGCCCTTCGGCCAACGCGGTGGCTGGATCGATCGAGGCCGCCTCGGCTGGTTCCAGCGTATCGTCTGGTGTGTGGCAACCAGCACAGCCCCGCGGGGGCGCCATCCAACCGGTCGGCCTCTCAAACAGAACGAAAGCGTCCAGACGGTGGCAGCGCGCGCAATCGAAACGCCGCAGGAGCGTCTCGGGGGTGCTTGGCTCATTATCTGAAGTGGCTGCCGATGCAGCGGCTACCGCATCGGCGCCTTCCCGATGGGTCATCAGGAAAGCCACGAGATCGCGAATTTCCCTCTCGCCAAGATTCATTTGCGGATGAGGCGTCGCCGGGTTGTAGGCCCTGGGCGCCACAAGCCAGCGGAAGAGCCAATCTCCCCGCACCTTGAGGCCGATCCCCGCGAGATCCGGCGCAGTGCTCCACTCCGGCGGCTGAGTCTCACCGATCGTGTGACAACCCCGGCAGCCCCCGCGGACAAATAGCTCCGCGCCGGTCTTACTGTTTCCACCCTGCCACTGTACGGGGGATTCCTTCGAGGGCGATCCAAAAAGATAGCTGGCGAGCACATGAGCGTCGTTGGCCGCCACACGTAGCCTCGGCATGTGGGGATTCGGGCGCAATCGGCCAGGATCCAGAAGCCAGGCCGTGATCCAGTTCTTGTCGGAGAGCTTGTCTGCCAACCGGGTCAACGGCGGGCCGATGACATGTAACCCATTTTCGATTTTCAAAGGACGCGCTACGGCTGGTCGAGCCATCGCAGCGAGACCTGCAATGGCCACAGGGAGCACACGCCACCACGGTGGTCCCCATCCGCTGGCGAAAAGGCGGATCCGACACCGGAAGTGCCCCGGCCCAGGACGATTGGTTCTCTCGGTTCCGATCATGGTCATGGCGGCGTCACCTCGATCGACCGCCCCGAGACGAGGGATTGCACCAGTTCCTCGATCTGGCGGCCGGTGACGGGCAACTCCAGGTAGCCGAGCAGGTGTTCCGTGATTTCGAATTGCTCCGCGGCAGCGGCCAATTGATCGGCCCGGATACTCAGGATGACCACCTTTTCCCGTGCCAGAGTGAGCGCCCAGCGCACGGTTTCGCAGTGGCCGCTTCCCATCAGTTCGAGCTTGCTCACCTCGTCGATGAGAAGCACGTCAGCCCAGCCCGCATCCTCACGGAGCCAATTGGCGCCGCGTGCGATGGCATCCGGCCGAAATACGAATGAGCAAATGGCCGCCATGTCACCCGCTCGGGCAGGCCGTGCCAAAGGTACGACCTGCCGGCGATCGGCAAAGCGCACCAGATCGTAACCCCGCCGGTCGAGTTGATCGGTGACGGCCTGCTGAAAGAAGCCACCGACGGCCAAACCGAGCTCTGCGAGCCTTTCCGCCAGACGGACGGCAAGCGCTGTCTTTCCTTCGTGCGGCGGCCCGTAGACCACTACCACTCCCGGCATCACCAGCACCCCACACGTGTTTCCCTTGCAATCTGCTTCATGTCCTTCTCATTGACGAGTCGGCTGCGCTTCGCAACCCGGAAAGCGCTTCGATGGCACACGCGCATCAGACCACCGGAGGCATCGGGTGAGTTCAGGCCGTGGCCCGGCCAGCGGGAAGGCAACCTGTGCGCTGCCCGACTCGTTTATGCCGGGTACGTCGTGATTTCGGTTGCTTTGATGCTGATCCACACCTCGCCGCCACGATCGAGCTGGAGCGCCGCGACCGCTGCCGGGGTGATCTCGGCGACGATCGGCGGCACACCTTCGACGAGGACCCGTATCCGATCGCCTTCTCGATCGAGCCTTTTTACCTGACCAGGCCAGACGTTGCGTGGTGTGCCTTCGGGGTGGCTGCGATGCAGAGCCACGGCGCGAGGGTGAATCACCGCAAAGACATCTCCCACCACGGACTGGGGAACTGTCAGGATTCCGCCGTTGCGCAGCCGGATCTGGCCCCCGTGCGCTTCCCCGCGGAAGAGGTTCACGCCCACCAGATCGGCAATGTATTGCGATCGGGGCTGCTCTGTGACCGTTGCCGGAATTCCTTCCTGGACGAGCCGTCCCTGTTCGAGAATGACCAGCCGGTCAGCCAGGGCGATGGCTTCGATCGGATCATGCGTGACGAGCAGCCGCATGCCATGGAAAGATTCCAGATGGCGGCGCAGTTCACGACGCACCTCGGCACGTGTTCCGATGTCGAGAGCTGAAAGCGGCTCGTCGAGAAGAAGCAACCTGGGTTCGAGGGCAAGGGCGCGTGCCAGCGCTACCCGCTGAGCTTGACCGCCCGAGAGTTGCCCTGGCTTCTTTTCACCGGCCTGTCCGAGTCCCACGCGTTCGAGCCACTGCTGGGCTCGCTGATGGGCCATCGCTCGTCCGAGGCGACGACAGCGCAACCCGAAGGCAACGTTGTCGAGAGCGCTCAGATGCGGGAAGAGGAGGTAATCCTGGAAGACCACTCCCACAGGCCGTTTTTCCGGCGGAACAAAGATCCCTGCCTGTGGATCGTCCAACACCTCCTCCCCCAGGCGGATGTGCCCGGCGTCGAGCGGGACCAGACCCGCCAGGGCTCGCAACAGCGTCGTTTTTCCTGCGCCGTTCGGGCCCAGCACGGCTACGACTTCCCCCTGCCCGATACGCAATTCGACGTCGAGATCGAGACGACCGAGCCGGACACGTGCGCAGACGTCGAGGGTCATGTCCCGCCCAGCCACCGGTGCCGCAGTCCGACCAGCACGGCGACGGAAAGACCGAGCAGGATCAGACTGAGTAGGATTCCCGCGTCAGGGTCGCTTTCCAGAGCCAGATACACTGCAAGCGGAATCGTCTGGGTGCGACCGGGGAAATTTCCTGCAAACGTGATGGTGGCGCCGAATTCGCCCAGAGCGCGCGCCCAGCAGAGAACCGCTCCGGCCTGCAGGGAAGGTCGAATCACCGGCAGTGTGACACGCCACAGGACAGTCCAGGGTCCGGCACCGAGCGTGCGGGCGGCCTCTTCCAATCGCCGATCCATCGAACGCAGGGCGCCCTCGACGGTGAGAACGAAAAACGGCATGGCAACGAACGTCTCTGCCAACACGGCTCCCGCCGCGGTGAACGGGAGTCGCACGCCCAAGGCGGCATCGAGCCACTGGCCGAACAGCCCGCGGCGCCCGAATGCCAGCAGGAGGGCCACCCCGCCCACCACCGGCGGCAACACGATCGGCAGTGTCGTAAGCGCTCGCAGCAGAGTTTGCCCGCGAAATTCTACCCGCGCCTGCACCCATGCGAGAGGAAGTCCCAGCAGGACTGAGCACGCGGTGGCGGCCAGGGAGCAACCCAACGACAGCCAGAGAGCAGTGCGCACCACTGGTGCCGTGAGGGTCTGCCAGACATCTCCGCTGACCCCGTGCCACACGAGTCCGAGCAACGGCAGAGTAAAAAATGCTGCACCCACCAGCGCCGGAAGCAACACGAGCAGCGGAATCTTTTCCCGGGAACGTGAGCGCATGGCGATGTCGGGTTTCATCGAGGCAGGAAGCCGAATGTGGCCAGGATGCGCTGTCCTTCGCGGGAAAGAACGAAATTGACGAAAGCCTCGGCAGCGGAAACCTTCGATCGTTTGAGAAGGACGACCAGGTAGCGTGCCGTCACGTTGTGAGCGTCGGGGATGTCGACGGCGGCCACCGCACTCCCAGCCATGCGCACATCAGTGTGGTAGACGAGGCCTGCGTCCGCTTCACCGAGCATGACCTTGCCCATGACGCCTTTCACGTCGATTTCCTGGCTGGCCGGCGGCACGGCCAGCCCCGCTTTCGCAAATGCTTCTGCCGCATATCGCCCGCACGGCAAAGTCGGCCCGCACAGCGCCAGCAAGACATCAGAACGCGCCAGGTCCGCGAGCCCTTTGATTTGTTTCGGATTCCCGGGTCCTACGACGATCTGTAATTTGTTTCTGGCAAAGAGATGCGGCGCTGCCGCGATCTCGCCGTTGGCTGCCAGCTTTTCCACATTCGCTTCATCGGCAGAGGCGAAGACGTCAGCCGGAGCGCCCTGCTGGATCTGTTGTGCCAGCATCGACGATCCTGCGAAGTTGAAGCTCACGGTGATCCCATTGTGAGTCTCCTCGAATGCTTTGCCGAGAACTTCAAAGGCGCCCGTAAGCGATGCCGCGGCAAACACGACCACCGTTTGCTTCGGTGCGCCGCTGCCGGCCAGGGCGGTGCGGCAACACAACAACAGCGCGATCGCCAGGACGTAGTTGCAGCGTGACATCATGTTCTCCCCGAGACACCTCTGGGTCCGTCGCCGAGAGCGCGAGATCTCCCCGGCGCGTCTTCTTCTCCAATGCTCCGTATCGTGTCGATCAATTGCACCAGATCTGCATCCTTCGTCAGTGGATTGATCAATGCCACCCGCAGGTACAGGCCTGCCGGCAGGCGCGTCTGCACCAGGTAGAAGTCCCCTGATGCGATGATTTTCTGCCGGATACGTGCCTGCAATCCGTCCAGGTCCGTCTGGCCGGGTGGGCAGTAGCGGAAGCAGACGATGTTGCACTGCGGTTCGATTGCCAGTTCGAAGTCTGGCGCCGCCTGAATGTGGGCTGCGAAACGCCTGGCCAGATCGAGGCGCGAGTCGATGTACTCCGCAAAGAAGTCGGTGCCGTAGATCTGCAGCGCAGCGTAAAGCTTGACGCTCAGCATCCGTTTGGTGCACTCGAGCGTGCGCACTCCGACTTCCCACCACGGTGCCTGTTCCTGCCCGTCCTGAAAGAGATAGGGCGCCTTTTGCGCAAAGGCCTGGTAGGAGTGGCTCGCTTCGCGGAAGAGCACCGCCGTGATCAGCGCTGGCGTGAGCAGCATCTTATGAGCATCCCAGATCACCGAGTCGGCCCGTTCGATGCCTGCCAGCAGGTGGCGATGCTTTGACGAAAGGGCGAGCGAGCCGCCATGGGCGGCGTCAACGTGGAGCCAGAGGTCGTTGGCCGCACAGAAATCGGCAATGGCTTCGAGCGGGTCGAAGGCGCCTGTCGCCGTCGAACCACTACTGGCAACGATCCCGATGACCGTGCGACCCGCGTACTGCGCCTGTCGCAGGGCACTGCCCAATCCGCTGGCGCGCAAGCGGTGTTTCGCATCGGATGGAATCGTGATGACGCCGCCGTCGCCCCAACCCATGATCTGCACGGCCCGCCGAACGCTGTAGTGGGCCTGATCCGATGTCAGGACTGCGAGGGCTGGACCGGCATGACCACCTTCGCCCCAGACGTCGAAACCGGCCTTGGCCTGTCGTGCGGCAAGAAGAGCCGTCAGGTTCCCTACCGACCCTCCGTGCGTGAGGATGCCGTCGGCCCCTGGCGGGAACCCCAGAAGGCCGCACATCCACTCGACGATGCGATGTTCCATCGCCGTCGCCGACATACCCATTTCGTAGACGGCCATGCCGTTGTTCATGAGCCCTGCAACCATGTCGGCCAGCGCCGCTGCCGGGAGCGGGGTGGTGACCTGATGGCCGATGTAGTGCGGGTGATGCAGGTGATTTGAATCGGCAAGCACACGTTCCAGCAATCCGCTGAGAGTCTCCTGCCCACCCAGAGCGGGAAACCCCGCCGGCCAGCGGGCAAGTAGCGCGTCGGGTGCGCAGTCGGGGAGGACCGGCATTCCCTCCCCCTTTGTGGCCCTGTCGAGATAGTCGGCGATCTGATCGATGACCTGATGGCCAAGCCTGCGAAATGTAGTGCTGTCATAAGCCGCCTGGAGCGAGGTGTTCGCGGCGCAGGGCTGCATGGCCTTTTTGCCGGCGGAAAGGCGCGTTTCCGGGGCGATACTGTCGAGATGGGTTCCTCTTCGTTCAGGCTTTCTGGGCATTCCGTTCCTCGTATGCCGGTGACTGATGACCCGTTTTTTTCAGACCTGCGTAGGGAGAGGTGCGTCGGTTTGTTGCTGCAAATGTTGTCGCCAATCCTCCGGAGTACGGACGAAGGACCGGGACCATGTCCTGGATGCAATCAACAGATCGAAACCGTAGGATACCGTAATGCGAATTGCATCTGCCTCGGACGCGGCCGGGTCCTTCAATACGACAGCGGCAACGCGATCGGCCGCCTCCTCGAAGGAATCGACCCTGTACGGAAAGTAGACCCCTACCTGCAGGTAGCGTGTCGCAGCGGTCCCTCCCGATCGGGTCAGAAAATGGAACTCCCCGTGCAACACTTCCACGCGAGCGTCGCCGGTGGATTGCTGGACCTTTTCCTGCAACCGAAATACGCGCTGCCAATCGAACCCGCCGCTCCAGAACCACCAGAGTACCGGTCCAACCGTCAAAGGCACGAGGAGCCAGAGCGCCAGGAGGATCTGATGTCCACGCCAGATCCGCCTGTTGCCGGGTGCGCGCGTTTCTCCCGCATCCACAACGAAAGAGCCAGCGGCCCAGTCGTGGACCGATTGCCGGGTGCCGCGGTTGAATATGTAGAGGTAGAGCAGGGCGCCAGCGAGACCGGCGCTGACGACCGACAAGAGACCGGTGGCCAGAAGGGATATCACGGGTGAGCGCTGTGCCACGAACACTCCACCGCTCAGCAGAGGGAGCGCAAGGATGAAGGCGCGTAACAGACTCCGTTCCAGGGACAGCGGCTGCCCGGCGGCGTCAACCACCCGTAGACGCATCAGTCGTTTACCAAACGTTCGTCCGCTGGCCAGGACGCTGTTCTGGCCGCCAATGTAGGCACAGATCAGGAGAAGCCCGACGAGGCGCCCGCCGTATCCGGCGGCGATGAATTCGTTACGAAAAATTGCGCCCAGCAGATTTCCCACCAGTGCGAGGACGGCTGCGTCGATTCCACCGGAGAGGGCGCGGCGCCACACGGGTGCCAGGCGGATATCGTGGGGCGGAGCTGAATCGATGCTTGCGGAGTGTTGCAAGAGAATGGGACCTCACGGAAGAGAGTGACTCGTGTGCGGGTATCCCGTTCTTGACGGCACGCGCCTGCCACCATCCCGGCGTTCGGGACCCCTGGTTCCCGATCCCATTCCGGGCTCCACCTCAGCTCAGCGCCTCATACACGGCCTGGATGAGGGTCCTGACGCGCGGATCGATCAGCCAGACACCGATGTGCATCTCGTTCATCACGTAACCGAAACCGAGCCTGGCATCGGGGTCGGCAAAAGCCATCGATCCACCCATACCGCCGTGCCCGAACGAGTGCGGGTTCGGCCCGAGAGGTTCATCTGGCGTCGAGAGAAAAAATCCGAGAGCAATTGTCGTATGCAGAGGCATGACCGC
>CAZEWD010000085.1:0-321 GCA_964515725.1 uncultured Binatia bacterium (SeqCode) | reverse complement strand
CCGCATCGGGACCGTCCACCTGCAGTGTGCTGGCGTTACGGATTGTGCCAGCATTCAGGATCGAGTACCCGGATACGCTACCGCCGCAGGCCAGCGCGCCGTAAAGGCGGGCGAGGGAGCGCGCATCCGTATGGGCGTTGGCCGAGGGGATCTCCGCGCCGCGCCAGGCGCGTGTGTTGGCGACATCGGGAGGTAACATGGGATTGAGGATCACCTTGGCCGTCATCGATTCGGGATCCTGCATTGCCTGCGCGAATAACGCGACCTGCTCGGCCGTCGGAAGACTTCGAGCAAGCAATGGTGCAACGCGCGTATCGAGCT
>CAZEWD010000084.1:0-11455 GCA_964515725.1 uncultured Binatia bacterium (SeqCode) | reverse complement strand
CAAGAATGCGAGCCAGGACGGGAAAGGCGGTGACGCTCATCGCCGATCCCATGACCAGGCAGAACCCGGGTACCGACCCTCCGGGGCCGCTGAACTCTGCAAACAGTTCAACGGCGAGCAACGTGCCAAGCAGGAAGGGAACGGCAATGCTGCTGTTCGATACGACAAAAGATGTACGCCCACGGCCACGGAGGAGTCCGAAATCAAGTTCCATTCCGATGATGAACATGAACAAGAGCAGCCCGATGAGACTTACGGTCTGCAGCACCGGTAACGAGTTGGAAGGAAAAAATGCACCAAACACATCGGGTGCCACCCAACCCAGGAAGGATGGGCCGAGCAGAATTCCAGCGATGACCTCGGCAATCACCATCGGCTGGTGCAACCGCCGCATCACCCGGCCGATGAGCCGGGCCACCACGACGATCGCGACAATCTGTGCGAGCACCCGTGTCAGAGGGTCGTGAATCAGAAACTGCATGTCCCAGAGCGCCACACCGTCAAGCCGACTTCAAAGGTCACAACCAATACATTCCCCTCCCGGTTTGCACCGCGATGTCGCGCCCCGCTACCAAGTCCCTTTGGCCAAAACAACCTCCCCACCAGCAGAATCATACCTGGGCCCTTGCGGAAGGGAACCACTTGGTTACGGCTTGACGTCAGGGCGCTTCTTGCCGAGGTTGGTTCCGCACGGGAAGTTTCCCTTCAGACAACGAGACGGGCGATGCTGAAACTGGACAAATTACTGGAATTGTCGCGGAGTGAACAGACCGAAGTATTGGCACCTGCGAACGAACAACTGGAGAAACTCAGCGCCGTCGACCGAGTTCAATGGACCTTCGACAACCTCGAAGCTGAATTTGTCCTCTCTTCCAGCTTTGGCATTCAGGCAGCAGTCATGCTGCACCTGGTCACCCGGGTCCGCCCGCACACTCCGGTCATTCTCACCGATACGCAGTACCTCTTCCCAGAAACCTACCGTTTCATCGATGAGTTGACCAATCGGCTCGGGCTGAACTTGAAGGTCTATCGTGCGCCGATCAGTGCCGCATGGCAGGAAGCACGTTTTGGAAAGCTGTGGGAACAAGGTGTCGAAGGCATCGACAAATACAACCAGATAAACAAGGTCGAACCAATGCAACGCGCCTTGAAAGAACTCGCGGCGCGCACCTGGTTTTCTGGATTGCGGCGGGAGCAGGCCAACTCACGCGCTCATCAGCCCGTCCTCGCCGTACGGCGTGGTGTGTTCAAGGTACTACCGGTGGTCGACTGGTCCAACAAGGACGTCTTCTACTATCTGAAAAAACACGATCTCCCCTACCACCCATTATGGGATCAGGGATACGTTTCCGTCGGAGATGTTCAAACCACGGCCAGGTGGGAGCCGGGAATGAAGGAAGAAGAAACCCGATTTTTCGGTCTTAAACGAGAGTGTGGTCTGCACGAAGACGATGGCGAAAAGGGAGGAAGCGGAATCTGAGACAGATCGTTTCGACTACGGACCGGCAGCTCGGGTAACCCATCCCACCCTTACATCTCGTCTTCCTCAAAATCTCGAAACTCTCCACGCGCATAAGCCTCCATGACGGGGGATGATCCACCGGCCTTTCCCAGCAGGGCAAGACAAGCCACTGGCCAATGCTGCTCGTCAGCGGTTGACCTTTACTCTGTAACGTAGGACATCCAGAGGCAAGGAGAACCCATGGCCCTAAGAACTCGTGATTCGAAAGCTCCACCACCCGTGACCGAGCGCCGTAAGCCCACCTATGGAACTGCCACACGACTGGCGCGGCTCATGCTCGGTCTGGTCGAACGGCCCCACGGGTGGAGCTTCAGCGCCGTCCAGGACGAGCTTGGTATCGGCGAGAGGACGTTGATGCGCTACCTTGCCGCCTGTCGCAAAGAAGTCACCGATCGTTTCGGAAAGCCGATCGTTGAAGTCGTGCGCTACGACAAACGACGTCTCCTGCGTCTCGCACGACCATCGAGCACCAACAACGCCAACGCCTACGAGGTACTCTATCTTTATTTCGCGCTCTCTGTGTTTCAGTTTCTCGAAGGAACGGTCATCAAGGAGGGTATCGATCACCTGTGGGAACGTTTTTATCGCGGCTTACCAAAGCAACAACGCCTGCGTCTTGGTGATTTTCCGCGTAAATTCTATGTGGTGCCCCATGCCGTAAAAGACTACCGCCGTTTCGACGACATCCTCGACACGATTGTCCAGTGCCTCGTCTACCAGCACCGGATGATCGTGGATTATCACGGTCTGGTCGGGGAAGGTCGTATCCACGAGATCGATCCCTACACCCTGGCGATGTACCGCGGCGGTCTGTACCTGATCGGCTACAGCTACGTCTACCGGAAAGTTATCTACCTCGCCATCGAACGGATTCGCAGTGTCGAAAAGCGTGATGAAACGTTTTCCTACCCGGCACGCTATTCACCCCAGAAACATACCGAGGGTGTGTTCGGCATTTTCGATGGGCCCCCCTGCGATGTCGAGTTGCAACTCCTCAATAAGGAAACGGTAGCCTACCTCCGGTCACGCCGCTTGCATCCATCGCAAAAGTTCATCCCACAGTCGGATGGAACCGTACGCCTTACCATGTCGGTCCGCGGTACGACCGAACTCGTCCCATGGATCCTCAGCCATGGGCCGTACGTACGCGTCCTGCAGCCGCGAGAACTCCGGGATGAAGTGGCATCACTGCACGCACAGGCTTCCGCCCTCTATGCACGATCTCCGAGGAAGAGTCTCGGGCGTACCTCCAGGCGATCTCGGGGCGACACCCGAGCGAGTGAGATCCCTTGAGAGACCAGCCGGCCAAGAAAGACAAACGCGATCCAGATACCGCTATAGTTGCCGCGTTGCATGGAAAGGCGGACATGAACAGGGGACCCTATCGGTATTTTCGATCTTTCATTCTGCTCATCATGGCTGCGACCATCGCCTGGCACGGCAGGATCTACGCCGGTGAAACACGCAAGGTGATCCGCAAGGATCCATTCATCGAGGGCCAATACGGCGTCTACGAGAAGGGCCGGCGGACCGGCACGATTCGTCGTGATCCCTTCCTCAAGGACCAGTACCAGTACCGGGACAACCTCGGCAAAGAGACGGGAACAATCCGCAAGGATCCATTCATCTCGGACCAATGGAACATCACGCGCGATGGCAAATCCTCCGGCTCCCTGCGACAGAACCCATTCCGGGAGGATCGGTATGAATTACGAGACCGCTCGGGGCGGAAACAGGGCGAACTGCGCCAGTCACCTTTCAATAAAGACGAATGGCAGTTCGAGGGCAGAGATTGATCGCCCCGTAGGGTCTGATCCAGCCGGGAATTCCCTCGTTGTCCGGGTTGGGTGTGCCGCAATCCCCGGGGACCTCACTGGAGCCGCAGAATTCAATCCCGGTGTGGTGGTGCACAGGTGGGATTCTGCGCCACCTCATGTAAGGTCGCAGGGTCGTCGGTAAACATCCCATCCACACCAAACTGTCGTTGCCGGCACATCTCCGTCCGATCGTTCACCGTCCAAGGGTGCACCTTCAGACCAACCCTGTGAATACGCTCTACAAACTCTGCATCAACCAGTTCTTTCGGCGGCTGGACGAAGCGTGCGGGAGGCACGTAGTCGGCCAGCCCCTCCACTGGTAACAAAGAGAACTCCGCCAGTTCGCGTCCCGTGAAGGCAGTCAATGCTCCTGGTTCCATCCGGCGCACCTGATCGATTGGCTCGGAGACGAACGCCGCAAAAACGATGTCATGGAAACCACGCGACCGCCGAAAAGAGGCGAGAGCCGTGTTTACCACCGATGAACCGCGCGCCTTGAACTCGACAGAGAGAGGAGTATCGCCCAGAAGTTCCAATGCCTCGTCCAGAGTCGGTACCTTCAAACCCTTTCCCCGCCACGGGAAAGTCTGACCCCCATCGCGGGTAAAGCGATATCCCGCATCGAACTGCCGTAATTGCGCGAACGTCATCTGCCGCACCGCACCCTGTCCGTCCGTCGTTCGATCGACCGTTTCATCGTGTATCGCGACAATGACTCCGTCCGAGGTGGCGTGCAGATCCAATTCGATTACATCCGCACCTACGGCCAAGCCGTTCTCATACGCCACCAGTGTATGCTCGGGTGCCAGCCGTGCACCGCCCCGGTGTGCGATATTGAGAAAGCGTTCACTGGTAAAAACCGATTCGGCAATCGGTACGGGCACAGAATCCGTTCCACAACCGACTACGATTGAAGAAACAGCACCCAGAACTGCCCACAGGACTCGCCGTGAAACCGTACAATGGCTCTTTGTCACTCCATACCCCGATACATTGACCATGAACACTTCAAATCATATCGGGTCGTTTCTGAAAAGTTGTGGCAACTGCAGACAAATCCGGGCGCCTCGGTACTCGATCATGCGCCAGGCAGTTCTCGAATCGAGTCGGTAGAATACGCCACGTGAGGAGGGAAAATGGATCTCGGTTCCGGAACACTGGCTGACCTGGCACGGCTACGTCCCTACAAACGCCGGCGGCTCTCCTCCTGGGATCGATCGGGAGGCAATCTGGACGCGATTTTCATCGCACCGGGCGAGTGCCGGGTCCTCGGAGAAATTACCGGCGCCGGCTGTGTGCGCCACTTCTGGGTCACCCTGCTTTCATTGCCCGAGGAAGAACACGAACTGCGGCAAACCGTGTTGCGAATGTTCTGGGATGGAGAGACGAGCCCCAGCGTCGAGGTACCACTCGGAGATTTTTTCGGTATTGGTTTCGGCCTGCGCCGTAACTTCGTGTCGCTCCCCCTGCAAATGAGCCCACAGGACGGCAAGAGCTTCAATTGTTGGTTCCCGATGCCATTTGCCACGGGTGCGCGCTTCGAGATCGAAAATCAAGGCGCCCACCAGCGTCTGCTCTATTTCCATATCGATTACGAAGAACACATCTCGTGCGATCCCGATCTGGCCCGCTTCCATGCCTGGTGGAATCGTGTGAACCCAACCGCCGGCACGGCACGAGAGCAGGGATACACCCGCACTCATTATGGCTATACAGAAGAACGTCCGGCCGGTGCAGGTCTGGGCCTGTCAGGCCCATGGATCGAGTCCAACCTCACGGGCGAGCGTAACTATGTCATCCTGGACGTCGCCGGCACGGGTCACTACGTCGGTTGCAACCTCAACGTCGACGTCTTCGAGCGCCAGGTGAATGACTGGTACGGTGAAGGCGACGACATGATCTTCATCGACGGCGAGCCATGGCCACCCCGTCTGCACGGAACCGGGACGGAGGAGTACTTCAACACTGCGTTCTGCCCCACACAGGTGTACCATGCCCCTTACCACGGTATCACTGTTTACAGTGGCACCGAAGACTGGCCCTGGGGTGGCCGGAATTCGATGTATCGCTTCCATATCGAAGATCCGATCCGCTTCGAAAAGTCGATTCGAGTCACGATCGAGACGGGCCACAACAACGCGCTGGCCAACGACTACTCGAGCACGGCCTATTGGTATCAGATCAACCGCACCGCACCGCTACCACCACTTCCGCCGGTCGAAAAACGCATCCCACGACCAAACGCCACCGGATGATGACTCCACAAGACGCGGAATACACAGACGCTCCGTGTCGGGACCGATCAATTCCGGGTAGCGGCAGAATGTCCGCCCTCATGCCGCAACAGCGACCGGGGCTACGGGACTACCAGCGATCTTCGGCCACGGCAGAACCCGTTCCGCCGCCAGAGCCACATCCAACAGGAGAGCATCCGCATGATGCCGGGCGAGGACCTGCATCCCGATGGGTAGTCCATCGATGAAACCGGCCGGAATCGACGCCGCGGGGTTGCCATACACGTTCGAGACGATCGTCAGACCGCCCATGCTCAGAAGATCTGGAATATGCCGGGTGGCCCAATCCAGCAAACGCTGCGGCAGACGTGGGGAAAGGCCACTGATCGAGCGGAGGACAGCCAGTCCGCTACGCATGCCAAGGCGTGCCACTGGATTCATGAGGATCGTGTCGAGAACTGGATCGGGTGGCTTGCTCATCTGCGATTCGGCAGAGAAAGCCGGACCCGGATTGGTCGCGGCAATGACGAAATCGACCTCATCGAATGCTGCAGCCATCGTTTCGTTCATCTGCAGCCGTTTCCGCTCCGCGGTTGCCGAAGTGTAGAGGTTGTAGAAGGTCTGGCTCAGTCGCAATCCATCCTCGATGGCATAGGTGAGATCCCGTGCACAGCCGGGCCAACGACTGCCCAGGTCGGCCAGCAGCGTAGAGACGTTGCCCATCATCCATTCCGCTGTCAGGTTCGGAATGTCGATCCGCAGGTCCACCTGATGCATGCCGGTGGCCGCCGCCAGTGCCGCAGCATGCTCGCGGATCCGTTGCTCGACACCCGGCTCGAGAGTCACACCTCCCAATGCCGGTACGACGGCAAATTTACGGCCCTTGAGCGAATAGCTACCCAATCCAGCCTCCCAACCTCCTTCAGAGGGAAGACTCCACGGGTCACGCGAGTCGGCACCGGCACACACATCGAGATATCGCGCCGTGTCCCGCACGGAGCGTGCCAGGCAACCGAACACCTCGGTACTCGGCCGCGAATAGGCGCCTGGTCCGCGAGGAATACGCCCGTAGGTGCCTTTGAGACCCAAAAGGCCGGTATATCCAGCAGGAATACGAATCGATCCTCCACCATCGGCTGCCGTTGCCAGGGGAATGAGTCCCCCCACGACGGCCGCCGCACTCCCACCAGATGAGCCACCCACCGTGCAGCCGTGTCTCCAGGGGTTATGGGTCACACCATTCAGCTTGGTGACACTGATATTGAGACCACCGAATTCACTGGCTGTCGTCAAACCCACGAGTACAGCGCCACCACGCCGCTCCAACCTCTCGACTGCCGTACAGGTCCGAGTTGCAATGCGATCCTTGAAGACGAGGGAAGCCTTGGTATCAGGCCAACCCTGCACCAGATCGAGCTCCTTCACCCCGACCGGGACTCCACCAAAGGGCAGCGAAAGATCAGCGCGCCCGGCCGCTGTGCGGGCCCGTTGTGGATCGACGTATGAAAAACAATTCAGGTTGCTCTTCTCGATCGCCACAAGGGTCGCTTCGAGTTCCTCGGCGGGAGAGCGGTCACCCCGCCGAAAGGCTTCCACCAGAGAGCAAGCATCATCGGGCCATGGAGACATTGTCATTCCTGGACCATCTCATAGGACCACGGGATGATTCAACGCAGTACGGAGCAGATTTGCGCATCCCCCAGACCTCGCGGTTGGGTTCACGGCATCTCGGACCTTTTCCACACGAGGCAGATCAGGCGAACAGGACCACATCTGCCGGCATTTCGAGCGGTCGCTCTGATGGTGCAGGCGTAACCGCCGGATTTTCGTCACGGATCACCCCGTTATCATTCGCCCCTCTTCTGGAAATTGAATACGATCGACCACACATTGAGAAGCGCTTTCTCGCATCTCGCATCGTCTTTGCCAGGGTTCAGAGGGCCTCGCCGTGCTTACCCCGCCCCGATTTCAGGTGCGTTTGCTGGCCTCCTGCTTCACACCTCGTGCACCATCCGAGTTGCGGTTCGGATTCGAGACAGAAAGTGGAGTGGTCGCACGTGGACTCGAACCACGGGCCTCCTGCATGTGAGGCAGGCGCTCTAACCGTCTGAGCTATGCGACCACACCGGTGGGACGACGCGACGTGGCTAACACCTGCAATCGCGCCACGCAAGAAGTGAGATTGAAACCAATTCCGAGACTTCTCTTCCCGCCACTTTACAGAAGAATTCTTCCTCAGAATCCACACACATCGCCCAATTTCCGGCCCCACAGAGCGGGGAGGAACCATGATCCAACAGGCATGCCCCAGGCCGCGCTTTGACGCACTGCATTGACTTTATGACGCACTGCGTTATCATGCGGGTGAGAAAGGAGGGTTGGTTATGGCTGCCAGGAAAAAAGTGGGTGTGCGACGCGAGTTCGTCGAGCAGGTCAGCGCCCTGCAGAAAAATGTGGAAAAGGGTTTTGAAGAGGCGCTGAAATTGCTGCCGCCAGCTCAACGCCGCACGGTCAAGGAGTTCACCAGGAACGTCAGGAAGGCACGCATGACCTTCCGCAAGCGGGCTCAGGGTCTCGTCAAGGACCTCAACAAGAGAGCAGAAGGCCTGGTGAAGGACGCGAACAAGCGGGCCGAAGCCCTGCTGAAGGAAGCAAACAAGCGGGCTGAGGCGGCCTTCAAGGGGATTTCCAGGCGAGGCGAAGGCTTCACCGTACGCGTCCGCAAACGCATCGACGGATTCGTGGCTCCTCTGGGTAAACGCGCTGAAGGCATGATGAAGGATGTCACCAAGCGCGCAGAGAAGGCCGGCGTACGCGTAGAGAAACGCGTCGAAGAATTCGTCATGCCAATCACCAGAAGGCTCGACCTGGCGACTCACAGCGAAGTCGAGATGCTGAGCAAACGGCTTGCGAAACTGGAGAAACGCGTTGCCATGAGTGCCAAGCGTCCGGTGGTGGTTCGTCCTCCGATTTCGGCTGCTTGAACCCGGACACGACTCTCCTCCTGACCCAACACGAAGAGGGTAACCCATCAGAGGGTTGCCCTCTTCGTCTTTGATCTTCAATTTTTCCACGACCTGCAGTCAGAACGACATCCCCACTGCAAGCGCGGTGGCAGGCCGGAGGCGGGGCACACCTCCCGGTGCTGCCCCCTCAGTGAGTGCGATCTTTCGACACACGTTCCGCGGCTGCCCGGAATTCCTCAGGGATCCGCACTGGACGCCCCTGCTCATTCAACACAGCGTGTTCCGTGTAGCCATCCGCGATCAACAGAGCGTCTCCACTGAGGATCTCGTACCGGATTCGAATTCGGGCACGCCCCAGTTCCCCCACTCCCGCACGGATCACCAATTCATCATCGTATTTCGCTGGCTTGACGTAGCGGCAGTGTGACTCGATGACGCCGAGATAAAGGCCCTGGGCGATATATCTCGGAAACGGATGCCCGAGCCGCCGAAACAACTCGGCGCGTCCGATCTCAAACAGGCGATAATACGATGCATAGTACATGATTCGCATCGGATCGCAGTCGGCAAAGATCACGCGATAACGGGCCACTTCGATCAGATCATCTCCAGACATGGCCGCCGTGGTAGGTCGGGTAGGAGGTCCCTTCAAGATCTCATCACCCCTGGAAGGAAAAGCAGTTCCCCAATTTCAAGGTTCGACCAGATCGTCCGGCGCGTACGAACGCAGAGTTCGAAAAAGCTCGCGTATCCGCCCGTTACCGGGAAACGTCAGTCGCCGGGTTGCGCCGGGGCTTTCACCCCGTCCCTCACGCCGCGCCCCACACCACGCCCTACGCCGGCCGTACCAGTACCGATATCCTTCACACCTTCACCAATCTTACGCGTCTGTTTGAATTCGCCTTTCGAACTCTCCCCGGTAAACACGTCACGAATCCCGCGGCCAAGATGACGGAATCCCTCACCGATGCGCTGTCCTCCGCGTTTTACACGATTCGAACCACCCTGAACCGTCGAGGGAACAGTCTCTTCCGCATGGACGGAGGCAACCATGGGCAGTGTCATGAGTAGCAATGGAAGCACAACGACAGACAACTTTGGCAGGCGCATGATCACCTCATTCCTTTTCGCGAAAGTCCGAATCGCTCGTGAAACACCACCAAAGCCAGTATCCTTTCCAGAAACGGGGAATGTACGGTTCCCAGGTGACTCAGCGTAACCGCTGCTTCTCACGACAACCATTGATGTGCATCGACCATCTTTTCCCGGATGGGAATGCCTGTCGGACAGCTTCCTTCGCACGGCGCTGTACAGTCCATGCACAGAGAAGCATTCCGGCTGAGCCTGGCGTACAGACGTCGACCCTCATTCTCCCAGTGGTAGTCCTTGTAGTACATGCGGTATCGCAGGATATCGTTGATCGCGAGATTTCCCTCACAAGAATCCAGACATTCTCCGCAGTGCGGCTGGCAGTAATCGCCCCTGATGAGTTGGTCATACCGTTCCAACAGCGCAACATCATCGGTTCTGAGCGGTGCACCTGACGCATAAAGGTACTCGTCGATCTGCTTCTGATTGTAGATCGAGATCACCAGGCAGGAAACGTTCTGATTCGAAAGGACCCAGCGAAATGCCGCTTGAGCGTAGCTTGTCTGTTCATCTCGGAAATCTGCCAGGTTGGTGTGTTTTGCCCCCTTCAGAGTTTTCATCGCCACGATCCCGATATCTCTGCTCCTGGCCCTTTCCAGGATGTGGCCGAAACTCGGCCACATCCCGAAATGATATGCCAGCATCATGACATCGAAACGCCCTGAATCGATCGCGGCATTCGCCACCTCCTCCAGGTTGGGCGTGTGTGAGCTGACACCGAGAAAGCGGACCTTCCCCTGTTGTTTCAGCCGGTCGAATGCCTCGTGAATGTTCGGCGCCAGGAGACGATCAACGTGGTCGCAGGCGTGGATGTGGATGAGATCCACATGATCGGTTTGCAGCCGGCGCAGACTCGCTTCGACAGCCTCGATCACTTTCGGAACCGGCGTCTCGTTCGGCAGGTGTCCATCGGATACACAGAACTTCGTCGCCAGAAAAATCTTGTCACGATGCCCTTTGATCGCCTCCCCGAGCACCTTCTCGGAATTTGCATCGGAATAGTCCGGCGCCGTATCGAAGTATGTGATCCCACGTTCAATGGCACGACGCGCAACATTCACATCGTTGATTCGCGTCGATCCCAGCGAGATGTCCGACACGAACACGTTGGTTCGACCCAGACGGCGGTAGTTCCGCACGCGCGACCCGTCCCACTGCGGAATCGGATGTGGAGCGGTGTTCTGTACCCGGGAAGCAAACAGATTTCCCGCAATGGGCACCCAGGTCCGATTGCGTCCCACAGCAAGGGCCAGCCCGCCAGCAGAAGCAACGGCACCAGTGCCCAGACTGCCCACAACACGCAGGACCTTCCGTCGTGTCGGCACATCGACTTCCTGCGGCAACTCAGGTGCAGGTAATACCTCCAGCATTTTCCCAAGCGGGGTATGACCTTCAATGGGGCAGAGGGGTCTCTTCCAACGAATGAGCTGTGCGGTTAGAGCCGCGATGAACGCCAGGAGTGGGACGAGAGCTTTCCAGAAGGGAAGTGCGCTACGTTGGCCTCCTTCGAGGACACCGCGCAGAAACTCCCCACCGGGACTCCACGCCAGAACGAACCACAAGAGGTAAAGAACCACTACCAACGGCCTACGGCAGCGCACCACACGCTGTTCGAGGGGGCGGCCGCAGGCGTCGCAGTTCATCGATCCCTCCCGGACCTCACATCGGACATTCGCCCAGAGCGTTGTTCACCGCCAGAATGATCTCGTCGACAGTGATTGTGCCGTCGCCATTCGCATCTCCCGCCAGGCATGCGTTTACCGGAGA
>CAZEWD010000083.1:9206-11480 GCA_964515725.1 uncultured Binatia bacterium (SeqCode) | reverse complement strand
ACACCCGCTTCGTACACCTTCCCCTTGCGGGTATGACAGCGGGCACATCACTGCCGTCCTGCACGCCCACATCAACCCCCAGCGCAACCGAGGTGCCGACTCTCACGGGCACTCCGACGCGGACGCAGACACCGACACCTTCGTCCACGCCGACGAAGTCACCGCCCCCCACGTTCAGTGCAACTCAGTTTCCGACAGCAACGCTCACTCAGTCCCTCGATGCAACGCCGACTCCCCTACCTCCTCCATGTGCAGGAGATTGCGACGACTCGGGTGAGGTCACCATCGACGAAGTCATCCGTCTGGTGAATCTGGCGCTGGAGGGCGGCACCGTGGGCTGTCGTAATGGTGACCTCAATCACGACGGCGTCATTACGATCGAAGAGATCATCACCGCCATCAATGCGGCGCTAGACGGCTGCCCGGATGGACTGTGAGTCCCGGTCCCGTCAGGGGCCAGGACTTGCAAAGAAATCGGTGGCGCCGTTCCTGCGCGCCTTTCCATAGCGCGCCTCCCAGCTTTCGGGTCCTGTTTCAAGGGGAGAGGCGGATTCGTCAGTCTCGGCCCATGCGCACGGAGATTGATGCGTGCAGCGCCGTCGACCCCCTCGCGCAGTTCGATGCGGGAGATTCCTGTTTCTGAGCTGCGATGGAGATACCGGAAGCCGTGTTTCGTCGTGGCCCAGCAGGGGCGACTTCCGCACTGCTCGCCGGCTGTAATCTGGGCGTTGAATACGAGGGTGTCGCTGCCAGCTTCCTGATCGTAGATACAGAAGGCGAGCGGCGTATCGAAGACGGGTCTTCCAAACTCACTTTTGTCGGTCGATGTCCCCTTCGCCCAGCGCCAGTTCAGGGAAGGTGGTTTCCCTGCCGGCGACCGGATCCGGAGGAATCCCGCAGTCGGCCGAAAGGGTGCATGGCAAGCGGCCCGAGGGTGTTGTCCGCCACGGCATTGTCCTGCCATGCAGGTGTCTGGGTTCGTGCACAGGTTCCCATCGTCGCAGGCGGTATCATCGGGCACGTTGAGGCCTGCGCAAATTCCGCTGCGACAGCGATCATCCGCGGTGCAAGCGTTCTTGTCGTCACAGGCTTGTCCGTCATTCTCGGGTTGTGAGCAATCCAGGCCAAATTGCGTCGCGGTCACCTGGAAGGCACCGCCTCCCGAGTATGCCCTCACCAGGGCCGACCAGCTTCCCGCGGCGGGATTGGCGAATTCGCAGGCGGCAAAATTTCCCGATCCGTCCTGCCGGCAATCCCAATCCTGGAGAGTGGCGGGTGCCAATGCCTTTACGTAGAGGTCGAGATCGTTGATCGCGTTGAGCGTGATTCGCAGCAGTTTCGTTCCGGGGCGAACGTCGAATGTCAGTGGTATCGAGGCCCCTGCCCGCAGGGAACCGGAGCGGCTGTTCACTTCCGTGTCCCGATCCCCTACCTGCGGGATGTTGCCGCAGCGCATGTTCATCAGATCGATTCCGCCACGATCCTCGATCCACGTCCGGTAGTAGAAGACATTGGCATCGAAACTGTAATCGGTTGGTAGACAGTCGTTCGTTTCACCTCCGGAAGTGATTCCGGCAAGAAGCGGGCCGCCACCGAAGTCGAGGAACAAAGGGCCTCCCGAGTCGCCGTGACAGGTATTCGAATTCGTACCCGGAGGTCCAACCGGTGATCCGTACACCCAGCAGACCGAGGTCAGACCCGAAACATCATGAGTACAGGTGTCGGTTCGGACCTGACCGGTGCGGAGGATTCCGTAGTCGTATTGCCCGCCTCCGCTGCGACCGAATCCGGTGATGGTTCCTGGCATGCCAGCAGGCGGATCCGCAATCGTATTGATCCGCACCGGCCGGATGCCACTCACAGGCGTCGTAAGTTTCAGGACGGCCACATCGCTGACGGGAAAATAAAAATCCTCGCGAATGGCGATGCTACTGACACCGAACAGTCCTGCATGTTGCAGGTAAACAAAGTAATTCGAGGGAGATGGCGCTCTCCAGCCCTGGCAGTCGCTCCCCCGGCCATTGCACACGCAGTGCGCGGCCGTGACGAAGGTTTCGCATCCGATCAACGTGCCCGTGCAGGCGACAGATGCGTTCCGCGCTGAGTCCCCAAAGAGCAGAACCCCCACGGCAGGGAAATCGGAGGTGATCCCCCCATTTACGATCGAGGCATTGAAGGAGCCCCAATCTTCCTGAGCCTGTAGCCTTGGCGCCATGAGTGACACCGCGGCCAGGAAGGTCGTGCAAAGCACATGTCGGGAGATCCGCAACTTGC
>CAZEWD010000083.1:7848-9196 GCA_964515725.1 uncultured Binatia bacterium (SeqCode) | reverse complement strand
TTGCGGCCACGATGGCAGCATTCCGCCAGGGAGTCCAGTGGAAACCTATCGTTGCCGGATGTCCAGTACCTTGCGTCGCAGTTCCCAACCACCGGGTTCGCGGGAGGCGTCGATCTCTCGCTACACCACTTCGAGTTCGGGGCGTACGGATCGCCAGAGCTCCGGCAACTCCTCGCCCAATACTCTGGGAAGGCGGATGACGCTCTCGACAATCCGTATTTCGGGAACGAGTTCCGCCAGTTGTGTGCGTTCGTCAGGACCCCTCTTCGAGCCCCGCAAGGCCTGGAATGCGCGTAGCACCTGGGGTGCCATGGGCGCCACGGACGTACCGCGCATGGCCAGAATACGGTGGCTCGGCGCCGCCAGGGCGAGATAGGCAGCCCCATACGTGCCGCCACCGAGAACGCTCACGATGGGATGTCCCAGAACACGCGCTGTCACCATTGCACGCAGACATTCCGCAAGCGCTCGTGGTAGCCCGAAACGTTCCTGTTCCAGGTCAACGGCATGTCCCTGGCAAAAGAGGAAGATGAGGATCGCGGCCCGTTCTTCTCCGCGGGCATCAGTGACCTGGCGGATCATCTCGGTAATCAGGGCGGCTTCTTCGATCCCGACACCTCCACGTTCGACGCGCTCGGGTCCGACGATCAATCCAAGTGCGGGACGTCCACCCAGAAGCCCCAGGGAGGCATGCACGAGTCCGGCACGCCGTGCAGGTCCGGTCATTTGCCACTTGCCCCGGAAGGAATAACGCAACAGGTCGCGGCGGCGCCGGACTTCTGTGTCGGACTGCCGTTCGGCTGGTGAAGCCGTGCGGAGTCGTTCACGCAGTTTACAGAGGAACTCTGTTCCCTGCGCAATACGCTCGTGTGGATTCAAACTCGGTTGCGCTGCCGCAGAAGCAAGAAAAGCGGCAAGGTCAGCGCGTATGGCTTTGGCGCTGTCGTCGACGACGGCCGAGGCATCTCCATTGGCAAGGCGCGTCGTGGCGCTCGTCGCGGCATAGCCAGCCTCCGCTCCACCCTGCGGGTCGAGATCACCGAAGAGTCGCGGTCCGGTGAGTCCCCAATGTGCCTTGGCCACGATGATGCGATGTTCAGGGATCCCGGCCATGACGGATGGTGCTCCGAAACAACCACGAGGCCCGCTCACCACGCCAATGAGAGGGACGCCCTGCAGGCTCAATCGTGCCAGTGCCACACCGATGGCCGACGCGGCAGCCAGGGCTCGCGGCCCTTCTTCGACACGCACACCGCCCGTGTCGAATCCGATGATCAGGGTGGGCCGGCGATGTGAACTCGAAGCTTCATGCAGAACCATGCCCGCCAGGCGCGCGAGCAGGTCTGCC
>CAZEWD010000083.1:0-7830 GCA_964515725.1 uncultured Binatia bacterium (SeqCode) | reverse complement strand
GCGAGACCGATGGTGCCACCTTTGACGTGGCCATCGATCATGGCGAACAGAACCGGGTGTCCCGACAGCATGCCGCTGCCTGCCGCGACTGGTCCACCGGCGGGAGTTTGCTCAGAGAGGCGGAGGCTACCGGGATCGAGGATTGCGGCAGCGCGTTCGGTAGCTCTCAATGACGAATACGGAACCAATCTCACTCCTGTGACGATCAGGGTCACCCTGTTCAGGACGTTCCTCGATACGGGACGTTCCCTCCGTTTATGGACAACATTGCGCCGGGGTGACTCTTCCTGAGATCACCGGCAAGGATCATACGATCGGATAGAAGTGCGAGCGCCCCGAATGGGGCGCTCTGTCGGGAGATTTCGTAGGTGTCGTGCGGGCCGCAACGAACTCACGCCGTCGCGGCGGCCGCAGCGGCTTGACTCGCTGGCCGTGCCGCGGCGCCGGCGGCTCGCCGCAATGCGTCAGCCCGATCTTCGCGTTCCCATGTAAACAAGGGACCTTGTGGCTTGCGGCCAAAGTGACCGTAGGACGCAGTGCTCCTGTAGATCGGGCGCTTCAGATCGAGCGTACGGATGATGCCGGCCGGCTTCATCTCGAAGTGGTCACGCACGAGTTGACTCAGCTTCTCATTTGGCACGACGCCGGTATCGAAGGCATCGACCAGAACGGAAATCGGCTCCGCGACACCGATAGCGTAGGCAAGCTGCACCTCGCACTTCCTGGCGAGGCCGGCAGACACGATATTTTTCGCGATGTACCGCGCCATGTAAGCGGCGCTGCGATCGACCTTGCTCGGATCCTTTCCCGAAAAAGCGCCGCCACCATGACGGCCGTAGCCACCGTAGGTATCAACGATGATCTTGCGCCCGGTCAAACCGCAGTCGCCCATCGGACCGCCAACGACGAAACGACCCGTCGGATTGACGTGAAATTTCGTATCCTTGTCGAGATACTCTTTCGGGAGAACCTGCCGGATCACCTCTTCGACGACCATTTCACGCAGGGTCCCATGAGAGACCTCGGGACTGTGCTGCGTGGAAACCACCACAGCATCGATGCGGCGCGGGCGTCCGTCCCGGTACTCGACGGTGACCTGGGATTTCGAATCGGGCCGCAAAAAATCGTATTTCCCCGACTTGCGTACCGCCGCAAGATGTTCCACGAGCTGGTGCGACAGCATGATCGGCATGGGCATCAACTCGGGCGTGTCGTCGCAGGCGTAGCCGAACATCAGACCCTGGTCTCCCGCCCCCTGTTCCTTGTGCAGGCCTTCACCTTCCGTGACTCCCTGGGAGATATCGGGTGACTGGCGATCGATGGCCGTGAGCACGGCGCAGGTCTCGGCGTCGAACCCCATCTCGGAAGACGTGTAACCGATATCCCGAACGGCCTTGCGGACGATTTCCGAGTACGAGATCTGTGCATCCGTGGTAATCTCGCCGGCCACCACAACCATGCCGGTTTTCGCCAGAGTCTCGCATGCCACTCGGCTGTCTGGATCCTTCTCCAGCAGCGCATCGAGAATCGCGTCGGAGATCTGATCGCACATCTTGTCGGGGTGTCCCTCCGAAACCGATTCCGACGTGAAAAGATAATCCTGCAATGCCATTCCGGTGCTCCTTTTTTATATCGGGTGCGTTGCCCTGCGGCCGCACACGACAGTGAATCACTTAATACACGCTCTAAGAGGGGGTCAAGGCGATCGTGTCAGATCAGGAACCAAGGATCTCACTCTTCATGGAACTTCAGGTCGACGAGCGATTCGATAGCTGCCATGGCCTCCGTGGCATCTTCGCCCGAAGCGGTCACTTCGATCGTGTTGCCCTGGGCTGCGGCAAGCATCATGAGACCGAGGATACTCTTGCCGTCGACGGCCTGACCGTCTTTCGACACGGTGATGGCGCTGTTGAAGCGCGAGGCGGTCTGAACGAGCTGTGCGGCGGCACGCGCGTGCAAGCCGAGGCGATTTTTGATTTCCAGGTTCTTTGAGAGAATCGTTTCGGCCATACTCGAGCCCCTGGGGCTGTCCCTGCAGTCCGACGCACCGAAGAACGTCAGTATTTGTCATCTTCCTCCCGGATGCACCGGTAGAGCGACGCCTGATCGGGCGCGGTCAACAGTCGTTGCCGAAAGGAGCTTTCCTTGAGAAGCCGGGAGATCCGCGCCAGCGCCTTCAGATGTTGGCTGACGGAATCCTCCGGCACCACGAGAAGAAAGAACAGACGAGTTGGATTGCCATCCAGCGAATTGAAGTCGACCCCACGCGAGTGCCGCCCGAAGGCAGCCAGCACGGTCCGGACGACCGGCAGTTTTCCGTGTGGGATCGCGATTCCATCGCCCATGGCGGTGCTGCCGTGCCGTTCACGTTCCCAGAGGACTTCGACGAGACGGGAGGCTTCGATCTCGGGGTGCACCCGTGAAACGTGCTCGGCCAGCTCGTGGAGAACGGCATCTTTGGACTCGCCGAACAATTCGGGCACGACCAGGTCTTCGGACAGGATATCGGTCAACTTCATCGGAGTATCTAAGGTTGGCAGGATCAGGGTTGTGTGTCAGCCGACTTCTGGTTCCAGCAGGCTCAGACTTCCGTCCTTCTGGCGGCAAAGAACGCAGAGGGAATCACTTGCCGGATTGTGAAACAAAAGGAATGCGGCACCGTCGGCCTCCAACTCGTCGATGGCTTCATCGACCGACATCTCGCGCAGCCTCACACGTTTGGGGCGCAGGCGTGTCCGGCGGCGTGGCGCCGGCTCCAGAACGGCGGATTTCGGGAGACTCCCCTTGCGGCTGCGGGCCTTGCCGGCCGTTTTTTTGAGCTGCCGTTCGAGCTTGTCCAATACCAGATCGATGGCCGAATAAAGATCATTGGTTTCGGACGCGGCAACCAGGTGCAGGTCGCGGCCGAGTAATTGGATCTCGGCCCGATGACGTTGTTTCTCAACCGTCAGGACGACATGAGCGTCCGTGGCTCGCCGGGTGAACTTCCCCAGACGCGCCACCTTTTCCATCGCGTAGGATCGCAACCCTTCCGAGGGATCGACATGGTGGAAGGACACCGTCACTCGCATCAGATCTACTCCTTTTCCCTGGCGTCATCAGAATGCCTGCCGGCGTTTGGATGACGGCAGCACACCCATCATTTCCCGATACTTGGCCACCGTGCGGCGGGCGATGCCGACATGCTCTCCCTCCAGCATTTTGGCGATGTGCTGGTCACTCAAGGGCCGGCGGGGATCCTCCTTGGCGATGATCTCCCGAATCCGCTCCTTCACGCTCTCGGCGGAGACTTCGTCGCCGTCCGCCTTTTGGAGGCTCGACGTGAAAAAGAACTTCAGTTCGAGCGTTCCCTGGGGCGTGTGCACATACTTGTTTGCCGTGGCGCGACTGACCGTCGATTCGTGCATCCCAATGTCCATGGCGACATCCTTGAGCACCAGGGGTCTGAGGTGTGAAATACCGTGCTCGAAGAAATCGTGCTGGAAGCGCACGATGCTCGATGTGACCAGGAACAGCGTCCGTTGCCGCTGTTGGATGCTTTTGATCAGCCAGGCCGCCGAACGCATTTTTTCCTGGATGTACCGCTTGGCGTCCCCGGCGCCGGCCTCGTTCAGCACGCGGCGGTAATAATTGCTGACCCGTAGTCGTGGCAATCCTTCGTCGTTGAGGGTGACGACCATTTCGTCGCCGACCTTATGAACGAACACGTCTGGTGTGATGTAACGGATATCGCCTTCACCGAAATTGCGTCCCGGCTTGGGCTCGAGGTTGGCGATGTACTGGGCGGCCGCCACGACCTCATCGATGGAAACATCGAGATCCTTGGCGATCTTGTCGTACCTCTTGCTCTCGAGCATGGCGAGATGATCGCGCACGATCAAATCCGCGGTACAGTTCTCTTTCCCCTGGGCACGGATCTGCAAGCGCAGGCACTCGCGCAGGTCCCGGGCTCCCACACCCGGCGGGTCGAGTTCCTGGATCCGCTCGAGCACTCCCTCGACGAGATCGAAATCCTGGCCGGTCTGAAAGGCGATATCTTCGATTTCGAACTGGATGTAGCCATCCTTGTCCATGTTGCCGATCAGCATGGCGGCAATCGATTCTTCGACCGCATCGATGCCCATCATTCGGAGTTGCCAGATGAGGTGTTCGGTCAGGGACGACGAACGAACCAGGATGTTCTCGAGCGCTGGCCGCTTCTCGTCGTCGAAGTCGCCCGATTCGCCTGTGCCGCCGTGCCAGTCATTGCTGTAGTTGTCGAGGTATTCCCGCCAATCGATTTCGCCCAGGCGATCACTCGGTTCCAGCTCGTTGGTGGTTTCCCGCTGTGGGGCTTCGTACCCGCCTTCCGGTGCCGGAGCCGACGGCTCCCCTTCTTCGGCATTACGCCCGCGGTCCGGGCTGGTGGAGATCTCCTCGATGTCTTCTTCCAGGACGGGGTTCTCCGACATCTCCTCATCGATGAGAGTTTCCAGTTCGGCACGTGAGACCTGGAGGATCTTGATGGCTTGCCGCAACTGCGGCGTCATCACCAACTGCTGGCTGAGCTTCTGGTAGAGCTTCGTCTCGAGTGCCATGGGATCTACAGAGTGAAGTTCTCGCCCAGGTACAGTTCGCGGGCACGCCGGCTGCTTGCAATCTCGCTGGGCGTCCCCTCCTCCAGGACGGCGCCGTCGTTCAGGATGTAGGCGCGGTCACAAATTCCAAGTGTCTCGCGTACATTGTGGTCCGTGATCAGAATGCCGATCCCCCTCTTCTTGAGCTGTTCAACAATGCCTTGGATGTCCAGAATAGCAAGTGGGTCGATGCCAGCGAACGGTTCATCGAGCAAAATGAAGCGTGGCTCGGTTACCAGTGCGCGAGTGATCTCCAAACGCCGCCGCTCTCCTCCCGAGAGCGAATACGCCATGTTCCGCGCCAGATGCGAGATGCTCAATTCTTCCAGGAGTGAGGCCAGGCGTTCTCGCCGTTCCTCTTCGGACAACGGCAGGGTTTGCAGGATGCACAGAATGTTGTCTTCCACGCTCAGCTTACGGAAGACGGACGGTTCCTGCGGCAGGTAGTTGATTCCCATGCGGGCCCTCTTGTACATCGGATGGACCGTAATGTCGTTGCCATCCAGGACGATCCTGCCCTGATCCGGCCGTAGTAAGCCAACGATGGTATAGAAAGTCGTGGTTTTTCCCGCGCCGTTGGCACCGAGGAGGCCGACCACCTCGCCACCGTTTACGCAGAGCGACACGGAGCGGAGGATTTCGCGTCCACCCAGGCGTTTATTCAATCCTTCGACCGCGAGCAGATGCGGCCTGGCATCGGGACGGATCATGGGCTTGCTACCGGAGGGGTCGGACGGCTGTCCGGCTTGTCCGTTCCCTGGGTTGGATAGATCAGCATCTGCACGCGACTGCCGGCACCCCCTTCGACGACGAAACGCTCGTCGTCCAGGTAGACGACGACACGCTCGCCCGAAACCTGGTTGGGCCCGTCATGGATGACGGGATTCTGGGTGAGTGTTGCCGTGCGGTTCTTCTGATTGAAGACGGCTTCACCGGCGGTGGCCCAGCGCTCTCCTTTGGAGAGCTTGACGTCACCCCGTGCCACCACCTCCTTCAGTTGTTCTGATTCTCCGAGGCCGAGCGAGATCGTGAGGGTATCCGATTCCAATTTCACGTCACCCTGAGTGGCGACCACGTGTCCCTTATACGTCAGCACGCGACTCTGGTAGTCGAACTCCAGGCCATTGGCGGCCACGGAAATCGGATCTTTTCCCGAAGTAAATGACAACTCGCCCAACACACTCTGCGGCCCGGGCGCTTTGGTCTTTGAAGGAGTCTGTGCACCCTGTTGTCCAAACACCGCCGGCGGCGCTGCCCCGCACAGGAACGCCCACGAGGCCCAGACAACGACCCATGCACACTTAGAAGGCAATGCCCTCACCTTTGTGTGGTAGTTCTGACGGTGTCAGGTTCATCGTCACTGCACTCAAGAGTGCGAGATGCTGGCCATGGATGTCCACTTCCAGACCCGTCCCGTGCAGTCGCAGGCCCTTACCCGACACATCGACCTGTCCGGGGGCCACGATACGTTGTGTGTCGTGGTTGTAGGAAGCCGCTTCCACACGGACGAGATAATCCGCAAGCGATACGATCACACTGCCATCCAGTTCGATCAGCCTGATTTCTTTGCCGTCGAGGTGGATGACTCCACGTTCACTCTGCAACCCCACCACTCTCCCGTCTTTCAAATACCAGTGCAGTGTAATTCCGATCACCTCAACTCGCTCCGCGCCGTCGTAAACTTGTGCGCCGCGTGCTGCAACCTCCCAGACCATCCGCCCATCCTGCATTTTCACACGGCGGAAATCCTTGATCTGTTGGGCCACGCCCGGGGCGAGATCCAGTGTCAGTCGTTTCACCACATCCGAGGGTCGCTGCCACATGACGCGGGCAACGAGGAAGACGATGGCCCCGACAAGAGTGACGAAGATGACGGAAACGACGAGCAGCAGGTAACGCTTCATCTTGGTGGAAGCCGCAAGGGAGCGAACGATACCACCCCCCATTCGGGGCGTAAAGGTGACACACGGATCCGGGAGATCCAACGTTTTTGGTAAACAACTTTTTGTTGCGTGCTTCAGCGGGCACGTGCTAAGGGGCGCGCGTGTTTCGGGGGAAAAGTTACACGCAATCGAGCGCCAGCACATCCGTGAGAGCGCAAACCAGAGGGCTTGCCGTAGAGCTTTCCCGCCGAAACGTCTCATCAAATTCCTCAGCAGCAGGGGGCAGCGTATGGTCCAAGGCACAGTGAAGTGGTTCAATGGACAAAAGGGGTATGGTTTCATCACAAAGGATGATGGTCAGGATGTTTTCGTCCATTATTCCGCGATCAACGGACAAGGCTTTCGATCTCTACAAGAAGGCCAGCGGGTCGAGTTCGAGATCACGGAAGGTCCAAAGGGGTTGCAGGCAGCAAACGTTTCGAAACTTTGACGGCCGCGCTCGATCTCACGGAAACAAAGCCCCGATCGCACTCGTGATCGGGGCTTTGTTGTTGTAAGGACGCCGGGCGTATGGGGGTATCGTCGTACAAAGCGTGGGGTGTCCATCTCTATACGGCCTCTGGGGCGGTTCTGGGGTTTCTCGCCCTGGGCTGCGTCACCCGGCACGACTTTCGCTCAGCTTTCTTCTGGCTCGCCGTGGCGACGTTCATCGACAGTACGGATGGCACTCTGGCGCGCCGCTTCCGCGTCAAGGAAGTGCTGCCCAACTTCGATGGCGCACGGCTCGATGATATCGTCGACTACATCAACTATGTGCTGGTCCCCATCGTGCTCGCATTCGAAGCGGCTCTCATTCCGGCAAGCCTGTTCGGCTACTTCGTCGGCGCCGCGCCTCTGCTCGCCAGCGGGTATGGATTCTGCCAACTCGACGCCAAGACACAGGACAATTTCTTCAAGGGCTTCCCGTCGTATTGGAATATCGTCGTCTTTTATCTCTACGCGTTGGGAACCCCGGTCTGGCTCAACGTGAGTCTTTTGTTGCTGTTCTCGGTGCTCGTCTTCGTGCCCATCCGTTACCTCTATCCGAGCCGCAACGCGACGGCGCAAAAGACCACCTACGTGCTCGGAGCAATCTGGGCGGTGGCGATGTTCACGTTGCTGATGCAGTTTCCCGAACCGTCGCCCACTCTTGCATGGACATCGCTTCTGTTCCCAGTCTACTACATGGCGCTCTCGCTCCATCTCCACCTCCGGACACCGAGAGCCTGAAAAACGCTCTTTGCAGGGAAGCGGCGTATGAACTCGACGATGGACAATTTGCGACAGATTCT
>CAZEWD010000082.1:5049-11484 GCA_964515725.1 uncultured Binatia bacterium (SeqCode) | reverse complement strand
CACGAAGGCGTTACGGCCTTCCTGTGCTTCTTCGGTCTGGTAGTACAATTCGAGTGCGCTGAAACCCAGTTCGGTGATGCCGTGAATATGGTCGGTGTCGGCGTTGAATGACATCTTGGCCAGTTTCAATGCCGTCGGACTCATGGCGAGAATCTCCCGGCACCAGGACTCCACCTCCGCTCGTAGCTCGCCAGCAGGAACCACTTTGTTCACCAGGCCCATCTCCAATGCCTGCTGCGCCGAGTATTGGCGGCACAGGAACCAGATCTCACGCGCTTTCTTTTCTCCCACGACCCGCGACAGGTACGCCGTCCCAAAACCGGGGTCGACACTCCCAACACGCGGTCCCACCTGGCCGAAAATTGCCGTGTCAGCAGCAATGCTCAGGTCACACACGACATGCAAGACGTGCCCGCCACCGATGGCGTATCCGTTGACCATCGCAATCACGGGCTTCGGGATGCTCCGGATGATCCCGTGCAAGGACGCCACGTCCAACCCGATCCCACTGCCGCCCGCATAGCCGGACTCGCTTCGCTCTTTCTGGTCACCCCCCGAACAGAAGGCCTTGTCCCCTGCTCCCGTGAGAACCACAACACCTACCGCCGAATCTTCCCAGGCCGCCCGGAACGCCTTCACCAATTCGTCGACCGTGACCGAACGGAAGGCGTTGCGAACTCCCGGCCGGTTGATCGTGATCCATGCCACTCCTTCACGCACTTCATAGAGAATGTCTTCGTACGCCATACGCACCACCTCGGCCCCGCATCTGATCTACCTTCGAAGAATGAGTCAATGACCTCCCGCGCAAGAACCTCCGTCACATCACACCCCAGCCGGGACAGCTCCGGGCCGGACCTCCTGGCAGGATCTGTTGTCCTGACATGAATCGCAAGTTAGACACCGGCGCGATGCGAAACGCTCACCCGACCTCCGTTCATGGCTCCGAGGCGCTTCGCATCCAGCAGCAATTTCCCTCGTTCCGGGACTTCGTCGATGATTGTCTCTTCCACCCGGAATGGGGCTACTACAGCACCGGCAACGTGCGTTTCGGTGAAGGTGGCCACTACGATACGTTCCCGATCGCTCTCTCCCCTTACTTCGGCCATATCGTGGCACGCTATGCCTACCGCCGCTGGCGCGCTTTCGGTCAACCCTCCGAAATGGAGATCGGCGAGATCGGCGCCGGGAATGGTCAACTCGCACTCGATACCGCACTGGCAATCGATCAACCGTTACGCCGCAGCGCCGATTGGGAACGCTTCGCACAGGCCGTCCGCTATCGCATCATCGAACGCAGCCCGGCACTCATCGAACGTCAACGCGCCAATCTCGGAACTTTCGCTACGCGCGTCCGCTGGCTCCAGGCCGATCTTTCCCAGAAACCAGCCCGTGGGACACCTCTGGCAGATCATGGCATCCTCGTCGCCAATGAGGTTCTCGACTGTCTGGCACACCACAAGATCGTATCCCATCCGCAGGGCGGCGCCGGTGTCGTCCATGTGGTTCCCCGCCAGGGAAAACGGGGCACACCCCTCTCAAGTGCAGAACTGGCTCAGGCCCTGACTTCACCACGCCTCCGAAAAACACTCCACTTCGATGAAGTCCCGGTGCCCCTCGATGCTCATCCGGACCTACAGGTATTCATCGAACGCTACTACCCTGAGCTGCTACGGCGCCGCTCCTTTCCCCCCTGCTTCGTCTGCCCGGAGACGGAAACCCTTATTCACAACACGAGCAGCTTGTACAAGCATGCCGATGCACTCTGGATCGACTATGGCGAGGACCGGTCCTACCACCTGCGGCAGCGAGAAACCCGCAAGGTGTTTGCCGGACCACCCCGCTCCGGCAAGTCGCTCTATGCGGAACCGGGGCGGGACGATGTGACATTCATGGTCGATTTTTCGCTGGCAGCCGAGGTGGCGGAGCGTCATGACTGGCGCGTGATCTTCTACGGAGGTCAGCGCGAGCTGGCACGGCGCAGTGGTGTGCGGCTGAACAGCAACGCACGCGCACGCATCCTCGAGCAGCGGATCCTCCACTGGATGTTGGCGGTGTTGGGCGTCGGTCCGGAACAGGAATGGCGGCGTACCGCGTTGACCTGGCGCAAAGGTGTTGGCCCACGCCTCTCACTGGAACGGGAAGTGGAACACACCGTTCAGGAGTTTCTCGGCACAAGGCCGTCCTATTTCAAGCTTCTCCTGCTCCGCCGTTGAAAGTGGGTTGCCAAACGCCCTGGGACAAACTGGCCGGGGTTGCCAAAACGCATTTCCTCGCTAGTCGAAAAGACATGGAGTCTGATGTACGCGCAATTCAAAAAAACAACGGCGGTGTTTTCGCCGATTCTGATGAGAATGGACCTGTCCTGAGATATGGCGATGTGAAGTCGGAATGTGAGGCGCTGCGGCAGCAAGCAGGCCTGCTCGAAGCAGGCCATCGGGCACTCCTGCGGGTGACCGGTGAGGACCGCACCACATTCCTGCAGGGCATGATCACCAACGATCTCAAGGCCGTCGCCCCGGGAGATGGCCTCTACGCCGCTCTCCTGACGATCCAGGGTCGCGTCGTCACCGACCTCAATGGGTATGTCCTGGAAGATTCCATCTGGCTGGATCTGCCACGGCAGGGCATCGAGGCGGCACAGGAGAGTCTGGACCGGTACATCATTGCGGATGACGTCGAACTGGACCCATCGCAGGAAGTCGCTCCTCTGGCGATCGTCGCCGGACCTCAGGCGGCAAAGGTCCTTCTCGAAATTCTCGGGGAAGATTTCTCAGCACTTCCCGCGTTCGCACATCGGCCAGTCTCCTTCGGCACTCATTCGCTCCGTGTCGCGGCAACCTCGTACACGGGTGTGAATGGCTACACACTGTTCGGCCCCCGCGAAACGGCGGCAACTCTGTGGGAGCGTGCTCTCGCTGCCGGAGCCGTACCGGTAGGCCGGGAAGCACTCGAAGTCACACGAATCGAAGCGGGTATTCCCTGGCTCGGTGTCGACATGAGTGAAACGAACCTGATCGGCGAAGTCGGAATCGAATCCGCGATCAGCTTCCGGAAGGGTTGTTATCTGGGACAGGAAGTGGTGGAGCGTGTGGCAGCGCGTGGTCAGGTACAACGTAAGCGCGTTGGGCTCCGTTCTCAGGGAAGCGAAGTTCCGCCACACGGCGCGAAACTCCAGCACGATGGCAAGGATGTCGGCACGCTGACCAGCGCCGTGCGCTCTCCGTTACAGGAACAGATCATCGGTATGGGCTATGTCAGGCGAGAAGCGTGGAACGATGGCACGACACTTTCGGTTCACTGGGACGGTGGCGAGACGAGCATGACGGTGGCTCCGCTTTCGTAGACAACCCCGCCGTTTTCGTAGACGACCACCCCGGATCAAACCTCTGCCAGCAGCCCAATTGCTCGGGGCTGCAAGCGGGTCTTCACATCAATACCAGATCGTTGCGGTGGATGACCTCGTCCGTCGTCTTGTACCCGAGCAGCGTTTCAATGGCCGCAGTCTGCGCACCCTTGATCTTTTCGAGTTCGACTGCCCCGTAGTTCACCAGGCCCCGGGCAAACTCACGACCATCCGGCGCCAGACAGCGCACGCATTCGCCCGGCCCGAATCGTCCCTGGACATCTTTCAGCCCGGATGGCAGCAGGCTGCGTCCGCGCCGTGCGATTGCTTCGTATGCGCCCTCATCGACGACGATCGCGCCGCTCGGCTTGAGCGTGAACGCAATCCAGTGCTTACGCCGCGCCAGCCGATCTTCCTTCGGAACGATCAGTGTGCCTGTGGCCGTCGCCGGATCGAATACGGCCCGGAGGATGCCATCGCACAATCCGTCCGCAATGACCGTCGGGATACCGGCACGTGCCGCCTTACGTGCCGCATCGAGCTTTGATGCCATGCCACCAGTGCCAAGGATGTTGTGGCCTTCCAGCGACACGTTCAAAGGACGGTCGATATCTTCCACCAGATGGATCAGCCGGGCATCGGCATGATCGCGTGGATTCTTGTCGAACAGGCCGGCGACATCACTCAGCAAGACGAGCACATCGGCCTCGACGAGTCCGGCAATGAGTGCCGAGAGATTGTCGTTGTCGCCGAACTTGCGCAGCTCGTCGGTAACCACCGTGTCATTCTCGTTGGCGACCGGGACGGCCCGCGCCTCGAACAGGGTCTCGATCGTGTGCCGTGCATTCAGGTAGCGCTTACGGTTGGCCAGATCGTCGTGCGTCAGCAGGATCTGCGCGACCTGAACCTGATGCGATGAGAAGTATTCCTCGTAGAGCGCCATCAGGTCGATCTGGCCAACGGAGGCAGCCGCCTGCCGCTGTGGCAGCGTCAGCACGGGCTGCGTCAAACCGAGCCGGGCACGGCCTGCCGCCACGGCGCCTGAACTCACCACCATGACCGAGATACCGCGATGGTGCAGTTCGCAGATTTCGTCTGCCAGGGCATGGAGTCTCTCGCGACAGATCCCCAGGTTCGTCGAAAGGATGCTCGAGCCGATCTTGATGACAACCCGGCGAACGCCGCCGAGCAGATCCTTCTTGTACCGGAGATGCGCCTCCATGTGACCCTCAATCAGCCGCGGCCGTGGGAAACGAGTCTGCCGTCTCACCGCTCGTCTCCTGTTGCGCCTGGAGAGCACGTAACTGGCGCCAGCGACGACCCACCTCACGCATCAATGTGGTCACGCCTTCACCCGTCACTGCGGAGATGCCCCAGAGTTCGATACCCCTGTCCGCAAGCCGGGCCCGCGTTTGTTCAAAACATTCCCGCGCATCGGTCAGATCGAGTTTGTTGCCAACGACGATCGGCCAGGTGGGGATCGAACATCCGCAGTTCATGATTGATCGTGTCGTAGTCGGCCACCGGATCACGCCCACTCGTTCCTCCGACGTCGAGCAGATGAATCAACAGGGCGGTGCGTGACACGTGCCGCAGGAAGCGCAGGCCGAGGCCCTGCCCTTCGTGCGCGCCTTCGATCAGACCGGGGATATCGGCGAGAACAAAACTGCCATCCTCGTCAAAGCGGACAACGCCAAGGTGCGGTACCAGTGTAGTAAACGGATAATCCGCCACACGCGGCCGGGCAGCGGACACACGACTGATCAGACTCGACTTACCCACATTGGGGAAACCGACCAGGCCGACATCCGCCATCAGGTGGAGTTCGAGACGCAGACGTTTTTCCTCACCCGGCAACCCCGGCTGTGCGTAGCGTGGCGCCTGTCGTGTCGCCGTGGCGTAATGCATGTTGCCGCGACCACCACGCCCTCCACGTGCAACGATGCAACGCTCGCCCGGGGTCCTGAGGTCGGCGATCAACTCGTCCGACTCCGCGTCGTAGACGAGAGTCCCGGCGGGCACACGCACCGTCGCATCGCTGCCACGCTTGCCGTACTGCTGTTTGCCACGGCCTGGCTCCCCGCCGCGGGCGCGCACATGCCGCTGGAACTTGAAGTCGAGCAGCGTGGTGAGCCCCTCTTCGACGACGAAGACGACATCGCCGCCGTCCCCTCCATCGCCACCATCAGGCCCACCCCTGGGCCGGTATTTCTCACGGCAGAAGCTGACGCATCCCGCGCCACCGTTGCCGGCGTGTACCGACACTTCTGCCTCGTCGATGAAACGCATGGTGGCCGAGACAGTAGCGAGACCTGAAGAAGATGGGAAGGAAAGTGGGTCGTCCTCTGGCGAACGCTGCGCCTATCTCGACAGTCCGGTTCTACCGATCCGCCTTCCCGTTACGGTCCTTCTTGTACGTGCAAGGGAGGAAGAACCGGGTTGGTGCGGTAAAAAATCAGACGAAGAGATACAGCGGCAAAAAGCCAGAAGCGGACCTTGCCGGATCCGGCTGTGTCAGTTCGGCAGGACGTGGACCTGTTTACGGGTCTTGCCCATGCGGGCGTACTGCACAATCCCGTCTACGAGGGCAAACAGAGTGTAGTCCCGCCCCATCCCGACGTTCTTGCCCGGATAGATTCTGGTGCCAAGCTGGCGCACGAGGATATTGCCGGCCCGTGCCTGCTCGCCCGCAAATACCTTCACGCCGCGGCGCTGCCCGGCGCTGTCACGACCGTTCCTGGTGCTGCCCTGACCTTTTTTGTGAGCCATGTTTCACGCTCCCGTATCGATACGCGTCACGCGCACATCGGTAAAGTACTGCCGGTGCCCCTGCCGCCGGCGATAATTCTTACGCCGCTTCTTCTTGAAAACGAGGATCTTTTTGGCCCGGTCCTGCAGAACGACCTGTCCCGTGACCTTCGCCCCGGGCACCGTGGGCTGACCAATGCGAATCCCAGCATCGGTGCTGGTCATCAGCACCTCACCAAACTCTACTTCGGCCCCATGATCGCCCTCCACCTTCTCGATGCGGACGATTTCCCCTGGGGCAACGCGATACTGCTTCCCACCGGTACGAATGACGGCATATT
>CAZEWD010000082.1:0-4980 GCA_964515725.1 uncultured Binatia bacterium (SeqCode) | reverse complement strand
GATCTCCCAAACGCGGCAAAGCCGGCTACATAGGGAACGGGTTCTGTCTTGTCAACGATTTCAGCCACAGGTATGCACCGCGCATGCCGGTGCTCTTCACGATCTACAGCCGTCCCGGCTGTCACCTCTGCGATGAGATGGCTGACGTGGTCGGATCTGTAGCAGCCGATATCGGAGGGCGCATCGAAAAGGTCGATATTTCGGGGAATGACGAACTCGAAAGTCAGTTCGGGCTGGAAATTCCCGTCCTCTTCATCAATGGAAGAAAGAGCTTCAAGGTTCGGGTGACCGAGCGCGACTTGCGGACACGTCTCAGGCGGTACATGTAGTCATGCCGACGATTGCGGTAGACGCGATGGGCGGTGACTTTGCCCCGGACGAAATCGTCAAGGGCATCAGCCAGATTTCCATCGCTACGGACATCGAGACGATTCTCGTGGGCGACGAACGCACACTCCAGTCTCTGTTGGAGGACCTTCCGTATAATCCCGAACGCATCCGGATCCACCATGCCCCGGAATTCGTCGGTATGGGGGAGGACCCCAGGGCGGCTCTGAAAGAGAAACGGCATGCATCGATTCTCATTGCAACACAACTGGTGGTGTCAGGTGAGGCAGACGCCGTCGTGACGGCCGGCAACACCGGTGCCGCCGTCCTCGCCTGTGCACAGAACTTCCACGCCCTGCCGGGAGTGCGGCGGGCAGCACTGGCCTCCGTCTATCCGCGGCAGACGGAATACCCGGGGCAGGATCCTCTAGCGCTACTGGTGGATGTCGGCACGACGATCCACTGTGAGGCGACGGAGCTGGTCCAGTTTGCCGTCATGGGCAGCGCCTACGCACGGCGAATCTCGAAGGTGCCGAGCCCGCGTGTCGCCTTGTTGAACATGGGAGAGGAAGAAAACAAAGGCGGCGAAATTCTCGTCGAGGCCTACCGGCGTCTCAAACGAATGTCCGGCATCAACTTCGTCGGTAATATCGAGGGGCACGATCTCGCCAAGGGAAAGGCAGACGTCATTGTTTGTGAAGGCTTTGTGGGGAACGTGGTTCTCAAGATGCTGGAGGGTCTGGCAGAACTGGTGGTCGAGCTTGCGGGCACAGCGGCAAAGGAGAACTGGCGCTACAAACTCGGACTGCGCGCACTCGGCAGCGGTCTCGGCAAACTGCGTGATCTCACGGACTATACCGCCTACGGTGGTGCTCCGATCCTCGGCTTCGAGCACCTTCTGATCAAGTCGCACGGGCGCTCTGCGGCGACAGCCATCGGGAACGCAGTGAAGGTCGCTGCCAAGGCGGTACGCGATGGTGTCACACGGGAGATCTCGACCGCTCTCGAAAGAATGTGATGGCGCGCAGAGGGAAAGGGCTGCCTCCCGCCCCAGCGCCAGTCATTTTCCGCTGGGACCTGGACAAGACATATCTCAAGAGTGAGTTCGACAGCCTGCGGGAACTGGTCAAGATCCCCTTCGAGAAGCCGGAGGACAAGATCGCCGTCCCCGGTGTCATTCCCTTGATCCGCAACCTGAAATCGTTTGCGGCACAACAGGAACGTGAGGCAAAAGTCTACTTCATCTCGGCCAGTCCGCCGCAGATCGCCAAAGCAATCAAAGACAAACTGGCGCTCGACGGCGTCGATTACGACGGCATTATTTTCAAAAATCAGTTGAAACACATCGTGCGTGGCCGCTTCCGCAACCTGCGCGAACAGGTGGGATACAAGGTCACGGAACTGCTCCGGGCACGCCCGACATTTCCCGACAGTGCACGTGAGGTGCTCTTTGGCGACGACTGGGAATCCGACCCACTCATCTACTCGATCTATGCCGATATCGTCGCAGCACGCCTGCGGGCGGATGATCTGCGTACGATTCTGCAGACCATCGGCGTCGATCCCGAGCTGATCGAGGAAGCCGAGGTCCTGAGCAATGAACTCTCGCACTTCGATGCCGTTGAACGGATCTACATCAATCTCGAACGCCGCACGCCACCGTCCTTTTTCCGGGCATTCGGGCCGCGTCTGATCCCGACTTTCAACTACTTCCAGACGGCCTGCTGCCTCTACCACGACGGCCACTTGGGAATCGAGGCGGTTTACGAAGTCGGTCGATTCCTCATGGAAAGTTCCGGATACACGCGTGCGCATCTGTCGAATTCACTTGCCGACGTACATCGGCGCGGTCATCTGAGTGACAGTTCGGAGGCAGACTTACGACGGCGGCTGATCGAACTCGATTGTCTGCCAAAACCGGGAAAACCAGCCCGCATCCCCTGGACGACACGCTTGCGCCTCTGGATTGCACGGATGCGACAACGGTGGGCGGGGATACCCGAGAGAAAGCCCAGCATTGCAGCCCCGATCGATTATCTCGAACTCATCGCGCATTGGCGCGGCATTGCCACGAAGTGAGGATCAAGGATGGAACAGGACTTTATCGTCGTGCTGGTGTCTGCCGGTTCGCTGGAAGAGGCCGAGCGCATTGCGGGTGCCGTAGTGCAGGAACAACTGGCGGCCTGCGTGAACATCACGGCTCCGGTGCAATCGATCTACACCTGGCACGGCAGTATCGAACGCACCGAGGAAGTATTACTGATCATGAAGACACGCGCATCGCTGTACGGCGCGCTCGAATTCCAGGTGCGCGAACTCCATTCCTACGAGAATCCGGAAATCATCGCATTGCCGATCGTCGCTGGATCTCCGGACTACCTGCACTGGGTGCGGGAGAGTACGAGTTGAACGCAGCGCAGCCGTGTTCGACAGGGATTCGGTAGGGGCATGCTGGCGGCAGGGCGTCAGGAGGGCAAAGTGGGTGTCGTGTCATCATCGGGCGAGTACCAACCCAGGTGCGCGCTATCATCGAACTCCAGTCCATAAAGCACGGAACTCGTGACGATGTCTCGCTTGGAATTCGGGTGCCCATCGGCCAGCATCTCGAAGCCCGTCTTCGCACGGTCGATGTGCGCTGCGACACAGAGACCACCCAGCTTTTCGGCTTCTGCCACTACGTCCGCCAGCGAGGCCGTAGTGTGACGTCGCGCACTCCCGGTAGGCCAACGAGGTTGATCCGCGCCAACATCCTGATCACGCCGTCAGCGCGTTCGGGCGCGAAGTAAACAAGAAGGTAACCGTTCGCTGTCGGTCATGCGCAGGAAGTACTCCTCAATGGTCCGTGCGGTCGTCGAACAGCCGAGCCTGCCGTCCATCATTTTGCGCACGTTGTGAACCATGCCGGCCGGCACGTCGCTTCGCCAATCATCGCAAAGTGCTGCAGGCCCGGTCGCTTCGGCAATGTCGGCCAGTGCATAGGCACAAAGATCGGCTCGTTCTGCCACCTCCCGCCACCTGGGCCGGAACGGCATACTTCAATGTGGTCCATCGCTCATCTCAGGTATTTTTGTGAAAATGACAGACAATGCCGGCGCTTCCGTTCGGGCATAATAGGTACCCGAAAGTAACTAGTCCTAGCCACAACTGGCGATTTATGGTACGTTTCGGTATGTAATGTACAGGAACGTAACGGATGGCCCTGCATCTCGTCAGTGACACAATCTCAAAAAAGCGCGCCTCCGATGCTGCCGCGTCGGGGCAACTGACGCGTGTCATGCGTGGCGTTTATGTCGACCAAGGCGACGATATCGACGCCACGCTTCTTCAACATGCCGTCCGGATCGCGCACTATCTTTATCCGACGGCCTACCTCTCGGCAGCGAGCGCAGAGCTTCCTGGTCCAACCAGAGAGGGGCGACTCTTCATCAGCGGAAAGCGCAGGCGGCGGACCCGTCTTCGGGCGCTGGAGATCATCCAGAACGAAGCGGCACCGAGCCCGTCCGTCGTCACCGCTGTGGTCGCAGACGGCCTCGGGGAGTTCTCTATCAATCTCTCGTCGCCTCGACAGCGCCTGCTGGAAGCATTCCGCGTTCGCACTGAACACGCCGCATCCATCGACGCTGCCATGCGAGAGGCGATCGCCGTCCGGCTGATCGAAGAGCACGGCAGCCCGCAGAAAGCCGCCGATGCGGTCTGGTCTCTCGCGCGAGAAAACGGATGGTACCGCGAAGGCGAACTCGCAGAGAGATTCCTTCTTAAACGCGAGACCGTCGCCGTTGCTGCGATCCAGCACGCCCTCGTCCTTACCGTTGCATGGCACAGCCACCCCATCGGGGAATTGAGGCACGACGGCTTTGAATGGCGATGGAAACCGCGGGATTCACATCTCCCGCCTCTGGTTCGACAGACAACGCCTGGCGCACTGCCACCGTTCATCCTCTCGCTCCTGCCCGAGGGTTGGCTGGAGAAGGTGCTCAAAGATCCGGATGAGCGCGCGATCTTGCGGTCGGGCACGCGCTACATGTCGAACATCACGATCGTTCAGGATGAACGCGAACTGAGCGCGCTCTCTGCCGATGTGCTGATGACCGAACTTCGAGAGTTTACGCGGGAAGGCATCTTCACCGGCACGTACGATGGTCCTGGACGCGAAAGCATCGAACAAAGCTTCGAGCAGAATCTCGCGAACCTCTATCGGCGCGACGACATGCCGCGTTTGTCGGGAATTCAGATCAAAGCACCGATGTACTTAAATCCGCGGGGCGTCCTGCGCCCCAGCGCCGGACGACCGTTTACGCACATTCTCAAACCAGCGGGCGCTCACCAATTTGAGTCACTCCCGTTGGTCGAGTGGCTCACGCTAACGCTTGGACGTGCTGCCGGGCTTTCTGCACCCGACATCGCACTCGTGCGAATGCCCGACGATATGCCGCCGGCCCTGCTCGTCGAACGCTTCGACCTTCGCACCAGTGCTCACGACCAGCGTTTCATCGCGCTGGAAGACATGTGTTCGGTTCTCGATCTGCCCGCCAGCGCCAAATACAGCGGGACGATGGAGCGCGTTGCGAAAGCCGTTCGCCAGTTGTCGACATCGCCAGAAGAAGACGCCGCCATCGTTCTGAAGAGAGCGCTCCTTGCGTGGTTCGTCGCCGA
>CAZEWD010000081.1:0-11562 GCA_964515725.1 uncultured Binatia bacterium (SeqCode) | reverse complement strand
ACAAGACCCGGCGCAGGCCATGCCGCCGTCCCTGTTCCATCAGGGTCAGCAGGCCGACGACGTTCACCTCTGCATCGAACGGAGGGTCAGCAACCGAGCGGCGCACGTCCATCTGAGCAGCATGATGGCAGAGAACCTCCGGTTGCTCCCGGCGGAAGACCTCGGCCACCGCAGCGGCGTCGCGCAGGTCAACGAGATGAAAAGCAGCCTCTGGGTTGAGATTTTCCCGCTTTCCCGACGACAGATCATCGAGAACGGCGACGCTGTGTCCGGCAGCGATCATCGCATCCACCACATGGGAGGCAATGAAACCCGCACCCCCGGTAACCAGGATCTTCATCGCGCCTCCGTGGCAAACAGTTCCCGGAAGTATCGAATGGTATGAGTGAGTCCCTCATCCAGAGTGACCCTTGGTTCCCAACCGAGAACCGTGCGCGCCCGCGTGATGTCCGGCTGGCGAATGTTGGGATCGTCCTTGGTACGTTCATCCTTCGGGGAGAGGAACTTGATATCGGACTGGCCGCCGGTCAGCCGTTGCACCACCTGAGCAAACTCGAGGACGGTCATCTCGCGTGGATTGCCAAGGTTCACCGGATCGACCTCGTTCGAGTCGAGGAGTCGCACGATGCCCTCGACGAGGTCGCTCACGTAGCAGAAACTACGCGTGCGTGCGCCGTCGTCATAAACCGTGAGCGGTTCGCCCCGCAGGCCCTGAGCAATGAAGTTGGTAACCACTCGGCCGTCGTCCGGCCGCATACGAGGGCCGTAGGTGTTGAAGATGCGTACGATGCGAGTATCGATGCCGTGGTAGCGGTGATACGCCATGGTCATCGCTTCCGCGAATCGCTTCGATTCGTCGTACACACCGCGTGGGCCGATAGGATTGACGTTTCCCCAGTAGGTCTCGGGTTGAGGGTGTACCTGTGGATCGCCGTACACCTCCGAAGTCGACGCCAGGAGAAATTTGGCCTTGTGCGCCCGCGCCAGGCCGAGCGCCTTGTGGGTACCGAGCGCTCCGACCTTCAACGTCTTGATCGGCTCACGCAGATAGTCGACCGGGCTCGGGAGTGAGGCCAGGTGCAGAATCGCATCGATCCGGCCCGAGACGTAAATGTATTCGGTCACGTCGTGCTTGATGAACTCGAAACGTTCATTCCCTGCAAGGTGGCTGATGTTACGCGGATGTGCGGTGAACAGATTGTCCAACGCAATCACCCTGTGGCCATCCGCAAGCAATCGGTCGCACAGATGCGATCCGATGAATCCCGCGCCTCCCGTGATCAGAATGCGAGCCATCAGGGTTTCACCGGTAGCCGCCCGACCGAGTAATAGATGAAACCACGGCGGCGCATGTCCTGCGGATCATAGAGATTGCGCCCATCGAAGATCACCGGATGTTTCATGATCTCACGCATACGCTGAAAATCCGGTTGGCGGAACTCATTCCAATCCGTCACGATCAACAAAGCATCGGCCCCCTCCAGGGCGTCGTAGTTGACTCGGTGGTAATGGATGCGATCGGCAAAAACGCGCCGCGCTTCCCCGAGCGCTTCGGGATCGTGAGCATGGACTTCGGCCCCCGCCTGCAACAGCGCTTCGATGATGGTAATTGCCGGGGCCTCGCGCATATCGTCAGTGCGCGGTTTGAACGCCAGCCCCCAGACGGCGAAGTGCATGCCTTTCAGATATTCTCCGAAATGATCGGCCACCTTCTCGAACAACGTTCGCTTCTGGCGCTCGTTCACCTCTTCGGCCGCCTTCAGCATCCGGAAATCGATGCCATGCTCCGAGGCGGTACGGATCACCGCCTTCACGTCCTTCGGAAAACAGGATCCTCCGTAACCGACGCCAGGGAAAAGGAAGTGCTGCCCGATACGCCGGTCGAAACCGATGCCCCGGCGTACGTCGTCGACGTTGGCGCCGACGCGCTCGCACAAATTGGCAAATTCGTTCATGAGCGAGATGCGTGCGGCGAGCATCGAATTGGCGCAGTACTTCGTCATCTCCGCGCTGGCGGCGCTCATGACGATGATGGGCTGCTCGGTGCGCACGAACGGTTCGTACAGCTCTTTCATGTAGGCTGTGGCACGCTCGCTGTCGCTGCCGATGACAACGCGGTCCGGCTTCATGAAGTCCTCGATCGCTGCGCCTTCCTTGAGAAACTCGGGGTTCGAGACCACATCGAACGGTTGTGTCGTGCGCGATGCGATCACCTGCCGGACCCTCTCGGCGGTCCCTACGGGGACGGTGCTCTTGTCGACGATCACACGATAGCCATCCATCGCCTCACCGATCTCGGCCGCAACCCGAATCACGGCGCTCAGATCGGCGCTCCCATCAGAACCTTGTGGAGTTCCCACGGCAATGAAACAGATGAGCGAGCTCCGGACAGCATCGGCAAGACTCGTTGAAAATGTCAGCCGCCCTTCGGTGAGATTGCGTTTGATGAGTTCTTCGAGTCCGGGTTCGTAGATCGGGACGATGCCCTGCCGTAATCGCTCGATCTTTTCCGCGTCGATATCGACACAGACGACGTCATTGCCGCTTTCCGCAAAACACGTACCGGCCACCAGGCCTACATACCCGGTGCCGATGACACAAACCTTCACGGAGCCTCCTCGAAACGAAGCAAAAAGAGTCCTGGGGGAGAATGTGATCGGCCCCGACCCTGCACGCTACTCATGTTTTAAATCCCGGGCCGTGTAGCCGCCACCCTCATCGAAGTCAATGTGAATCAGTGCCTCGAAGACACCCGCAAACCTGCACCTGGCGGGCTCCACCCGGGAGTTCCCGGCGTGGCACAGCGGTGCTCATCTGGCCGAAGTGTCCACCGGATCGGAGCGCATCACTTTGCCGACACGATAGACAGGTTTGTTCTGTGATTCGTGGTAGGTGCGTACCAGAAGTTCGCCGAGAAGCCCCATCGTGACGAACTGCATCCCCATCAAGGTCAGCAGAATCCCCAACCACACCAGAGGCCGGTTGGCCAACTCGACCCCGAAAAGCAACCGCTCCATCCCCAATACCCCGGTAATCAACAGACCGGCAGACCCGATGATCAAGCCGATCCCACCGAAAATCTGGATCGGCCGCGTCGAGTAGCTCGACAGAAACTTCACCGTGATCAGATCGAGCAGGACACGGATCGTGCGCGACAACCCGTATTTCGACGTGCCGAAGCGGCGAGGACGGTGGTGCACCACCATCTCGGTGATCCGGGCGCCCAGGTCGTCCGCCAGGGCCGGAATGAACCGATGCATTTCGCCGTACAGATGAATTCCTCGGACGATATCGGCGCGCATCGCTTTGAGCGTGCAACCATAATCGTGCAGACGCACACCGGTAATCCAGCCGATCATGGTATTGGCCAGAACCGACGGAACTCTCCGCGTCAGGAATGCATCATGGCGAGGCAGACGCCAGCCGGCGACGAGGTCGAAGTTCTCCTCGAAACGGTCCAACATGCGGGGAATGTCTGCAGGATCGTTCTGGCCGTCGGCATCGAGTGTGACGATGATGGCGCCACGGGAATGGTCAAAGCCGGCAGCCATCGCCGCAGTCTGGCCATAGTTGCGAGCCAGACAGATCACCACAACATTCGGATTTCGCTCTGCAAGTTCTTTCAGAACATCGACACTGCCGTCGTGACTGCCATCGTCTACGTAAATGATCTCGTACGATTTTCCGGTCGATGAAAGCGCCCGCTCCAGTTCGATCTGCAGGGGCGCCAGGTTTTCGACTTCATTGTAGACCGGAATGACAATCGAAAGATCGATGCTCATGCGTTCTCGATATTGGTCAAGCTGAGGAACTGGCGATATCGATAATCGATCTCCTCACGCGTCAGCGACTGTAGGCGTTTCATGCCGAAATCTTCGACCGTAAACGAAGCAACGACACTGCCGTAGACGGTGGCACGGCGCAGTCCCTGCTCCGAAGAATCGCCGGAACGCGCCAACTCCCCCATGAAACCGCCGGCGAACGAATCGCCCGCTCCTGTCGGATCACAAACCTGCTCCAACGGAAACGCCGGCACAGCGAAAACCGAGTCGGCGGAAAACTGGATGACCCCATATTCGCCACGCTTGATGAGGATGCGCTGTGGCCCCTTGGCGAGGAGCTTGCGCGCCGCTCGCACGACATTCGTTTCCCCGCTCAGAAGCTGCGCTTCCTCATCGTTGATTACGAGGATGCCCACGCGTTCGAGCATCCTCTCGACGTCGTTGCGTGACGTCTCGATCCAGTGATTCATCGTGTCACAGCCAACCACGGCCGGTGCATCGAGCTGGTCCAACACGGAGATCTGCAGTTTCGGGTCGATGTTCCCCAGAAAAACGTATTCAGAATCCAGATACGCTCCGGGAAGTCGTGGGTTGAAGTCAGCGAACACCCCGAGTTGGAGATCCAGCGTATCACGCTGGTTCATGTTCTCGTGGTAGCGCCCCTTCCAATATCCGGTCTTGCCGGGTCGTACCTCGACACCGTCAAGATCGACTCCTCTGCGTTGCAGGAATTCTCGATCCGCGGCGGGAAAGTCGTCCCCGACCGCTGCAACCATTCGCACGGGAGAAAAGAAACTGGCGGCAGCCGAGAAATAGGTTGCCGAACCGCCTGTAGTACGATCCACCGCCCCATGTGGTGTCTCCAGAGAGTCCATGAAAACCGAGCCTACGACAACGATACTCAACGGGTCCTCCGCAACTGTTGTTTTCGAAACTTCAGGAATGCGTCTGGCTTCCGGTCACTCGGGAGAAGCCACCGGTTCGCGCGACTCCAGCAGGACCATCGAGAGGGACCTGCCTCTGCCCTGCCTCACACCCGGCCAAGACAGGTTCATGATTCGAGGTACTTCCCCGCGATCAGACGTAACCGGCTCCGGCTTGCCTCGCTGATCCGGGTTCGATCGGTGATAATGGCGTGTTCCAGAGCCGTTGCGCAACCGCACTCGGTCCGCCTGGGGAGTTGGCCCGCGACCAGTGCCACGACACGCTGGGCTGTGGCCGCATTTTCTTGCAGGATCCGAAGGACATCAGCGATGACCACGTCTTCTTCAGTCGCATGCCAGCAGTCGTAATCGGTGGCGAGAGCCAGGGTGGCAAAACAGATCTCTGCCTCACGCGCCAACTTCGCTTCCTGGAGATTTGTCATGCCGATGACGTCGGCTCCCCATTGCCGATACAGATGCGATTCTGCACGCGTCGAGAACTGGGGGCCTTCCATGCAGAGGTAGGTGCCCTTGTCGTGGACCGCCGCTCGTAGCGTACGAGCTGCACCGGACAGCAGCTTTGCAAGCACGGGGCATACGGGATCGGCAAAGGCGACGTGTGCCACCACGCCATCGCCGAAAAAGGTGCTCACACGGCGGTGTGTCCGGTCGATGAACTGGTCCGGCACCACCAGGTGTCCCGGTTCGATCTCCTCGCGCAGGCTGCCAACCGCGCCGACACCGATGAGGAACTCGGCGCCCAGTTGTTTCATGCCGTGAATATTGGCGCGGAAATTGAGTTCCGAAGGCAAAAGACGATGCCCACGTCCATGCCGGGGAAGAAAAATCAGACGCGTGCCACCGAGTTTACCGATTACGAATTCGTCAGACGGGTCACCAAAGGGAGTCGTCAATGTGACGCGCTCCACGCCGGTCAAACCCGCCATTTCATAGAGACCGCTACCGCCGATGACTCCCAGTGTCTGCACAAGAATGGCCTTTATTGCGAAAGTTTCCCGAGAATATCCCGAGCGCTGGCAACTATCTCCACCTTCCCGATTGGACTCCGCCACAACGAATCAGGCAGCAACGGGAACCGATCCGCGAAGATCGAGCGTCGGAATCGGATTCCGTTTCTGGTCTGGTTCTGTGTTCATCCTTTCGGGCGGGGTATGGCTTCATGACGACTACATCTTGACGATGGTGAGGCGCGGACCGATGCGGAGATCGAGTCGTGAGACCGACTCCAACACGTCGCCGTCGATCATGTAGTGCGTCGGCCGCGCAAACTCAACTCGCACTTCCTGAGCCAGATTATCGTAGAGTGTGTTCACCTCCAGCGGCCACCCGCGGCGCAGCCGGCGCAAGCGTGGCAGCACCTGGGTAACCGTCAGACTTCCCGCCAGGAGATGGAAAAAGCCACGTTTGCGTGTTGCCAGGTATGTGGCGTGGTACCCCAGCCCGATATCCGTGATGCTGCTGGCGTAAAATAAATTGTATCGCCGGTGCGGCACGCGTTCACCGTCACAATCGATATCAGCATCGAATCCCTGCAGGACACCACGCATCAGTGATGTACCGAAGACACCCGAGCCCAGAAAACGGCTGAACAGTTTCGCCGCCGCCCACGGCCCACGTCCCGTGCCGCCGTAATAGACCTGCAGGAAGTTGACGATTGCACCCGCACCGACCATGAAACCGTAATGCCGGCCGGCCACACGGATCAAATGGCGCTCGGTCGTCTCGAACGGCCGGTTGGCGCGGTAATCCGCCACGGCATGCGCCAGGATCCGTTCGGGGCTGCCGTACCGGCATCCGACCGAGCGCGCAATGGTGTTCATCGATCCGGCCCGCAGAGGTAAGAACAGCGGTAGCGGCAGATCGCCGTAGACACGCACCAGAGCGCTCAAGGCGCGAAAGAAACTGCCGTCACCGCCACACACCGCAACGACATCGACACTCTGCTCTCTCAGTTCGTGAGCGAGCACTTCCAGGTCTTCGAGCGACCGGGGCTCGCGCACGATTCCGGCGCCGTCGAGGATGCGCGCCATCTGAGACTGACGATCCCGCCGCCGCCGGTTTTGACCCGCATGCGGATTGATGATGACGCCAAATCCAGCCACATGCTGCAAATGCCAAGAAATCCGGGCTGTGCCAAGAGAGAGTGGCCGACTTCCGCTTTTCCAACCCTGTGGGGATCTCCTCGGGTAGAATGGTCACTCCTCCACACAGGCCCCCAGGGGAATCAGAGTTTTCTGAAATTGGGCGCCGGTGTCACACCTTCGATCCGGATCCCTGAGGCATCAACGAGAGGGACGTTGTGTCGGTCCTTGGGTGCACGGCGAGAGATCTCGAGTTGCTTGATCTTGATGCGCAGGTTGTTGGCGCTGTCGGCGTTGGCGAGCGCTTGTTCTTCTGAAATCCGCCCATCAGCATAGAGTTGGAAAATCGCCTGGTCGAAGGACTGGGCACCTTCCTGGGTGCTGCCCTCCATGGCTTCCTTCAGCTTGTCGACCTCACCGCGTTTGATCAGCTCTTTGGCATACGGGGTATCAACGAGAATCTCGAGGGCAGCGACACGCCGGCCGTCGATACCAGCGATGAGACGCTGCGAAATGATACCGCGCAGGTTCATCGATAGTTGCAAATAGATCTCCGGGTGCCGGGTGGCCGGGAAGAAGTTCATCACGCGTTCGATCGCCTGATTGGCATTGTTCGAGTGCAGAGTCGCCAGGCAGAGATGGCCCGTCTCCGAAAAGGTGACGGCGGCCTCCATCGTCTCGAGATCGCGCACCTCGCCGATCAGAATTACATCCGGCGCCTGACGCATCGTGTTGCGCAGAGCTTCATTGAACGAAACCGTATCAAAACCCACCTCACGCTGACTGACGATACACTGTTTGTGCTCGTGGATGAATTCGATCGGATCCTCGACCGTGAGAATGTGGCCCGACGTGTTCTGATTGCGATAGTCGATCATCGCCGCCTGTGTCGTCGACTTGCCGGACCCGGTCGCGCCTGTAACCAACACGAGGCCGCGACGGCTCAGCGCGATGGACTTCAGGATCTCGGGCAATTGCAGTTCATCGAGCGCGGGAATACGCGTCTTGATCTGACGGATGACCATGCCGATGGCACCACGCTGGCGGTAGAAATTCAAGCGAAAACGGCCGAATTTCTCAGTTGCAACGGCCAGGTTCATCTCCAGTTTTTCGTCGAACTGGGCACGCTGGCGATCCGTCATCAAAGAGTGTGCAAGATCTTCTACCTCCTTCGGCAACAGCGGTTGCGTACCGTAGGGCTGATTGAACCCTTCGACACGAAACATCGGTGGACTGTCCACGGTCAGGTAGAGGTCCGACGCTTCGCGCGTCACCATTTCGGCTAAAAGTTCACGGATCTCCGCCATTGCATTCCCTTTCCAACCTCCGTCAGCGGCCCAGGATCTGGCGCTGCAGGCGCGCCTGTGCCGGGTTGGGAGCTTCGCCTCCCCCTTTGGCCGCGGCACCGAACAGATTCGGCGTGAGCGTCCGTGACTGAGCCTCTTCCTGCGTGATCAGGCCACGTGCCACCAGGTCGACCAGGGCCGAGTCCAGAGTCTGCATCCCCACCGAGAAGCCCGTCTGGATGGCAGACGGAATCTGATGGATCTTGTTTTCACGAATCAGGTTGCGCACGGCTGGCGTGCCGATGAGGATCTCCAATGCCGCAATCCGGCCACCTGCACGTTTCTTCACCAGCGTCTGCGTGATCACCGCCTGGATGGACTCGGAGAACATGGCACGGATCTGCCCCTGCTGCGCTGCCGGGAAAACGTCAATGATACGATCGACCGTCTTGGGCGCACTCGAGGTGTGGAGTGTGGCGAACACCAGGTGACCTGTTTCGGCTGCCGTCAACGCCAGTGAAACCGTCTCCAGATCGCGCATTTCGCCGACCAGAATGACGTCAGGGTCCTCACGCAGTGCGCCTCGCAGCGCGTTGGAAAAGGACTGCGTGTGCGGCCCAACTTCGCGCTGGTTGACGAGGCACTTCTTGGATTGGTGCACGAATTCGATCGGATCTTCGATCGTCAGGATATGCCCCTCATAGGTTTCGTTGATCAGATCGATCATCGAAGCCAGAGTGGTCGATTTGCCGGAACCCGTCGGCCCAGTGACCAGGATCAGACCCTTCTCCTTTTTCGTGAGTTCTCGAATGATCGGAGGAAGACCGAGTTCCTCGATGCTCATCACCTTGGTGGGGATGGTGCGGAAGACCGCCCCTTCTCCCCGGCGCGTACGAAAGACGTTCACACGGAACCGGGAAATGTCTCCCAGCTCGAAGGAGAAATCGACATCGTTCGTTTCTTGAAAGGCCTTACGAACTGCATCCGACATGATGTCGAAGACCATGTTGTGCACCTCTTCGGGAGTGAGAGGCGGATGCTCGATTTTCTTCATGTCTCCGTGCATGCGAACCATGGGTGGCTCACCGGCGGAGAGATGGACGTCGGATGCCCCTTCACGATGAGCAAACGTCAGCAATTGTGTGATATCCATATGTCGGCAGACCTTTCCCGGACTCGTCGTGAGCAATCCTTACGCCACAGAGATAACCTGCGAGGACGTCGCCTTCGCATCTCACATCGGACCCACCTTGTCACTTGCGGGGCTGACAAACCTGTTTCGCCGTTACTTGCGTGACGCTGGGAAGCGCGCAAGCCGGTATCTCGCAGAACCCTCGAGACCCAGGTGACTGGAATCCACGCACCGGTGGTTTCACACGGCGCCAAAACTGGCCAGCATGACGGACATCAGGATATTGCTGGCGGCATGATATACGGCAGGCACCGCGATGGTGTCCGTCCGAGCCCGCAACCAGCCGTAAAACAGGCCGGGGAAAAACACGATCAATCGGGCCGGATTGCCATGAATCGTATGACAAGCCGCAAAAATGACCGCACTGAGCGGTAGCCCCCAACCAAAGTGCGCTCCGGCAAAGCGCCAGGATCGTCCGAACGCTCGATCGAAATGCGTCTGCATGTATCCGCGGAAGAAGAATTCCTCCGGCAAGCCGATGGCAAGCAACTGATCCGCGACAAGCCAGCCAAAGGAACCGGGCAGCCGCAGCTCAAAAGGCGCCCCAAGCACCAGGCGGCCAAACAGATAGTGTCCGGCCAGGTAGGTTCCAAAAACCAGCAGAATCACCACTGCATGGAATCGCCACGTGCCCGGGTTCCGCCAGGTGAGCCCATAATCCTCATAATTGCGCCCCCTCGCCGTAATCACCACGAAGGGGATGACAAACCACAGGGTCGGCAGATGAAACACCACTGCCAAAGGCAGTGTCACCACGAGAAGGACGAATGTCTCCAGAACCGGCAGGGACCGGCCCGAGCCAGCCGTCAGATCGCCGGGCGGTGGACCTCCCTCAGGCGTCCGACTCCCTGTCTGGCCAGCCGCCATCCTCAACGGCCCGCCACGGTCATCTTCCCGATCTTCAGTGTCGGGGCACAGACCGAATGGCGATCATCCAGGTCGTTGCCGACCATCTCGATCCCCTGGAACATCGCCAGCAGATTGCCAGCGATCGTCACCTCTTCGACCGGAAATGCCAGTTCCCCGTTCTCGATCCAGATTCCGACCGCACCACGTGAGTAGTCTCCCGTAGTCGCATTGACTCCGTGGCCGATGAGTTCTGTGACGTAGAGACCCGATCGTACCGAACGGATGATCTCTTCGGGGGAAGTCTCTCCCGGCAGCATCATGAAATTCGTCGGAGATACGAATGGGGCGGAACCCACCGAACGTGCCGCGTTACCCGTGCTGCGGCCATCCAGACGCCGCGCCGAATAGGTGTCGAAAAGGTAACTGGCCAGAACGCCCGCTTCGAGGACAACATTACGGCGGGTCGGCAGACCTTCGCCGTCAAACGGCTTGGAACCGAGGCGGCCGGGCAGGCGGCCATCGTCGATGACCGTGACGAACTCCGGCGCAATTCGCTCACCCAGCTTACCGATCAGATACGAGGTACCTTTGTACAGCGAGTAGCCGGAAATGGCGCCGGCAAGATGGCGCAGCAATCCGCTGGCAAGTTCCGGATCGAAAACCACCGGTACCTCACAGGTGGACACCGAACGGGCACCGAGCCGGCGCAGCGTTCGTTCCGCTGCTCGACGGCCGACTGCCGCCGCATCCTCCAGCTTGGCAAGGTGACGCTGCGCCGAGTACCAGAAATCACGCTGCATCGAACCGTTGTCCACAGCAACCGGCACGACACTGAGCGATACTCCTGAATCGGAATATCCACCACGAAAACCATTGCTCGCCGCGTAGAACACAGTGGAAGTTCCAGCGCTGCACTCCGCACCCTCCGAGTTCGTGATGCGGGGGTCGACAGCCATCGCAACCGCTTCGGCCTCGGTGGCCATCTGAATCCCCTGCTCGGGGGTGAAGGACTCCACCTCCGGATCGAAGAGGTCCAGATCGGGGTTGTCCTGCGCCAGTTCCTTTGCATCTGGCAGACCGGAGTACCCGTCCGCCGCAACGATCTTCGCCAGAGCACAGGTATCGGCAGCGAGTTGGTCCAAAGCCTGGCGCGAGAAGTCGGAACTCGAGGTGATGGCGCTGCGCTTGTCGACAAAAACCCGTAAACCACAATGTTTCTGGCGCGATTGTTTGAGCTTCTCGATTTCGCCCAGCCGCACACCGACTTCGAGGGATTGGGATTCGGCGACGACAACGTCGGCTGCCGTAGCGCCGCAGTGCAAGGCGGCCATCAGCAGATGATCGGCAATGTCCCCTAGCTCCTGACGACTCATCGTGTTCCCTTCCCTCTCACGACTGTGTCCCACCGACCGTGATCTCATCGATACG
>CAZEWD010000080.1:4524-11619 GCA_964515725.1 uncultured Binatia bacterium (SeqCode) | reverse complement strand
TGCACAACTGGCGGCGACGTTGCCGGTTGCAGGGACATACACCGTCATCGTGGCCAACACGTCGTCGCTCATCCCGCCGGATCCATCGTTTCCCGGGGATACCGGTGATGAAATTGCGTATACGATGTACATCCAGAAGTGTCACACTTCAGGGAACCTTGATCCCTCGTCGGGCAGAGTGGTGAACGGCTCGTTTTCAATGTCTGATTGCACGGGTTTCGGAGGGATCCCTTTTCGCAGCTACGTCATCAATGGCACGGCCGGTCAGTTCATCACGGCGCAGATGTCGAGTCGCACTGGCGAGATCGATCCGTACCTGCGCCTGTTGGGACCGGATGGTAGCGTCACCAGCAACGACGGCGATCCGTTTGACAGCGATCGTTCCGATGCTCGTATCAGTCGGGTTCTGCCGGTGACGGGAATGTACTTTCTCGAGGTCTCCACGTGGTTGGAAGCAGGTGCGGTCGACGTTGCGTCGAATCCTTCGTTCACCCTCGGCGTGTCGACGTGCGCGACGCGTGGTGTGGCACCGGGGAGGGTCGATGTCACGCTCGATACGTCGGATTGCAGTCTGCCGAATGGGCGCCGGTACGAGGTGCTGACACTTGCCGGCGATACCACCCCACGGGTGCTGAGTGTGCGGCCGGGCGCGGATTCCTGTGTTGTCGCTCTTTTGGGGAACGGCACGCAGTTTCCGGATTATGGGTCGTGCGCGAATGGCAATCTCGATATACCCATGCCGGAACCAGGAACGTATGCGTTGGTCGTTGCGGGTGCCCCGGGGAAGAGCGGTCGGATTCCTCTCGACCTGGCTCGTTGCCCGCTGGCGCGGTTGCGGTACGGAGACAACGAACGGGGCGCGTTGAGCCAGATGTCGTGTGTTGGCGCGGATGGGCAACCGAGCGCCTGGTATCTGCTGCGCGATACGGCGCCCCTGGTGCGGTTCAACGACGGGATCGGCGGCATCTATTCGATGAAAATGGCGGGCTCGGCATTTCTTACGGATCTTGCAGGTAGCGCGCCGATATCGGGGGGATATTTTTCATCGGATTGGATGACCATGTTTCCGTTTCGTGTCGATCTGGCGGCTTTGTTGCGCGTCGCCGGTTCACCAGGGGATCCGTTCGGTGAATACGAGATCCACGTCGACTCCGCCTACTATCGCCAATAGAAAGCCTCGAGGTTCGTGTGGGGCGTCCCTGTTGGGTTGACGCTTGGAGGAGCGCTGGGATATGCGTCTAGGACTCTTAGGAGGTTTGGGTTGCGGCGAACGTCGTATCACGGTTCGAAATCCGGTCTTGTTGGGAGAGTGACGTCGGCGGCCGTTGCCGTTGCCATGATGATAGCCTCGGGTTGTGGAGGTGGTGGCGATCACACCGCTGCAACCGGCGGTCTGGGGATCCGGCCGTTGTGGGAGACGCGAGCGGCGTCTTCGCGATCCCATCATCCACGAGCCTTTCAGGGATCGCGTCAGTTGCCGCCTTCGGTGTCGACCGTACAGGTTCAGGTTGGGACGATCTGCCGGCTCGTTGACCCACGTGTCCAGCGAGAGGTCATTCTCGACAGGCTCGCGCCGGGTCCAACATCGGTGACTGTGATCGGTTGGGACGTGCCTTTTGCGCAATGTGGCAGGCAGAATTGTCTCAACTCGCAATGTACGGAGATGGATTGCTCGGCGGGATCACCCGATTGCACGGGCCTGCCCCCTTCCTGGCGCAGTGACAGGATTCCGGTGCAAATTCCCGTCGGTCGAGTATTGCAGGTCGACGTGAATTTGTTGGCCCAGCCGTATGCGACGGGTTTCGAGCCTCAGCCCAAGGAAGCCGACGTCGCACGAACGGCACCTGTGTCTTTTGTGCTTGGCACGGCGGCAGCCACGATCGATCTCAATACGATCGACATTTCGATTGACGGCGTTCCCGTCGTACAATCCGGCCAAACAGTTGATGGGGTGCGGCTGGATTTCTGTTCAGACACCGGCGGGATTGACCCATTTTGCACTTCTGGCGGTGCTCGTGGTCTGACAGGTCTGACTTTCTCCTACGAGCCAAGCGCTCCCTATGCAGCCAATGCATCGGTTCCGGTTCTCCTGTCAGCGCGAGATTCAAATCAACCTTCACGTGCTTTCGAGTACACCTATTCCTTTACCACGGGTTCTGTGCTGCCCAGTGCAACACCGACTGCGACGGAGCCCGTCGAAGCCACTGTGACACCGACGCAAACCTCGATTCCGACGGATAGCGCGACTCCGACACTGACGGCGATCCCTTCACCCACGGCAACCGAACCCGCACCATCGCCTACCGAAACCAATACCCCGGAATGGACCGCGACACCGATGGCGACCGTCACTGCGACACCGACGAGCACGGCCACCGAGACCACGACGGACACTCCGACGCATACCCCGACCGAGACTGCGACTGCTATTCCGACCGAGACGCCGACACACACGCCAACGGACACACCGACCGAGACGCCAACGGCGACCCCGACCGAGACGCCGACGGACACACCGACCGAGACGCCGACGTCTACCCCGACCGATACCGCGACAAATACGCCGACGGAGACGCCGACCGCGACCGAGACGGCCACGCCGCGCCCGAGTGAAACACCCACTGAAACGCCGACGGAGACGGTAACGCCACAGCCGACGGAGACTCCGACGGAGACGGGTACGCCCACGGAAACTCCGACGGCAACGATCACTCCGACGTCCACCGAGACAGCCACGGAGACGGCCACTCCGACGATAACCGACACCTATACCCCAACGGAAACTCCGACGGTGACGGCGACTTCCACCGAGACGGCGACACCCACAGAAACTCCGACGGTGACCGCAACCCCGACCGAAACGGCAACAGAGACGCCGACCTCGACTGCAACATCGACGGCAACGGAGACTCACACGCGGACTGCCACGGAAACTCCGACGGAAACGGCAACGCCAACATGGACAGCCACGCTGACGGCAACGGAGACAGCCACGTCGACGCCGACGGCAACAGAGACCGCAACGGCCACGCCAAGCGCCACGGAAACTCCCACTTCAACGGCCACGGAAACCGAAACGCCGACGGCCACTCCAACGTCGACGTTCACGGAGACGGCGACCTCGACACCTACCGAGACCGCAACGCCGACATCGACGGACACACCGACCGTGACGCAAACGCCGACGGCCACCGCGACCGCCTCAGCGACGGCCACAGCCACCAGGACGCCTACGGCAACACCGATTGCCTACGCCTACGTCACCAATACCGGCAGCAACTCTGTATCGGTGATCAACACGGTCTCGAATGCTGTCGTTACCACGATTGCGGTAGGGGCCGCCCCGTATGGCGTCGCTGTCGATAGCGTGAACCGCCGTGTCTACGTCGCAAATCGCACCAGTGACACTCTGTCGGTAATCGATGGGGCCAGCCAGGAGGTGGTCGATACGGTTCCCTTACCCGTGGATACCCGGCCTTTTGGTGTGGCTGTCACGCCTGACGGTGCTACGGTCCTGATCACCGGTCAGCTCAATCGAACGGTGTTGCTGTATCAGGTTGCGACGGGTGCTCTGACGACTTTGAGCGTTGGCGCGGTGCCGTCAGGCGTGGCTGTGAATCCGGTTTCGTCGCGCGCATACGTGGCCAATCAGCAGCAGTCGATCTCTGTGATCGATATGACGGCAGCCACCGTGGTCAACACAATCAGGATTGCCGCCAGTCAACCGTATGGCGTTGCCGTGAGCCGGGATGGGACACGCCTCTACGCCACGAATTTAAATGATAACACCGTCCTGGAAATCGACACGGCAACGGAATCCGTTGTGCGGACTTACAATGTGGGACAGCGCCCATACGGAATCTCCGTCAATCACGACGGCACCCGGGTGTACACGGCGGATATCCTCGGCAACACCGTTTCCGTGATCAATACGGTGGCACACAGCGTCTCTGTGCCGATCCCGGTGGGAACCAGCCCGTTTGGTCTGTCGATCAATCGGGAGGGGACGCTGCTCTATGTCGCAAATTTTGGCGTACCCGGAAGCAATGGCACGGTTTCGGTGGTCGATCTGACGACCAATTCGGTGGTCAAGACGATTACGGTCCAGCACAACCCTGCGGCCTTCGGGCAGTTCATCGAACCGCCGATGTGGACGGCGCAGTGAGGGTGAAGTGATGCGGGGAAGGTTAGCCGTGAAGGTGCGCTGGGGCAGATTCGTTGCAATGGTGGCGTTGTGTGTGGTTGCGCTTGCGCCGAGTGGCTGGGCCACTGTCAAGTCACAGGCGCTCTACGCTCGAGGACTGGTGCCGTTCAACGAGGGCAATTGGGCCGAGGCGTATGTGCTCTTCAATCGCGCCGTCGAAGCAGACCGAACGGATGCCGTTGCACTTTACTATCGAGGTTTGACGCAGGCACGGCAGGGAAACACCACGGGCGCCATCCAGGATATTGAACAGGCGTTGGTCTACAATGCCGCTCTGCCTCACGCGTCACTTGATCTTGGGATTGCGTATTTCAGTGCGGGCCGTCACGAAGACGCAAAACGGGCGCTCGAAAGGGCGTACCAACAGGGGCATGAACGTCTTGTCGCTGCCTTTTTCCTCGGGCTGACCGAATACCGGCTTGGAGACGAAAAATCAGCTCTTCGGTATCTCGATGAAGCCGGGAGTGACCCCGAACTTGCGGGTGCTGCATCCTATTACGAAGGTCTGATCGATATCAAAGACGGCACGCCTGGATTGGCACGCAAGAAATTCGAGATCACGGCAAGCCACCTGCCGGAGTCGGAGATCGGCCATGCCGCACAACGGTATTTGGCGACAGGTGGTCTGACTCCCGCAACGGCCGGCTCGGGCAAGCCCTGGTCTATCTATGGGGGAGTCAACTTCGAGTACGACAGCAACGTCACGATCGGTCCGGGTGACAGCGACTTCATCACTCCGGTCGATGTTACAGAACAGGCCGACGGGCGGTTTGTCCTCCAGGCAGGGGGGCGATACACGTTCCTCGATCGTGATTCGATCCGCCTGAGCGGCTCCTATGATTTGTCGCAGAGCATCCACTTCGACCTGTCCGAGTATGACCTGCAAGGGCACCGCCTGGGAATTCAGGTCGCCTCGGGGGCGGGACGTTGGCATTACGGATTGGCCGGTGGCTACGATTTTTTCCTTCTCGATTTCCAGAGTTTTTTCCATGAGGGTTACGGAACACCCTGGGTTTCGCTGGAGGAGGGGGAACATGCGGCCACACAGGCGTTCTATACGATCCGCGGGCGGGACTTCCTACGCCGGCCCTATGATCCAGGCCGCGACGCCGTCAATCATGCGTTCGGACTACGGCAGTATTTTTCACTCTTCGAACCGGACCAGGTGCTGGCCATCGGGTACCGCTATGAAATCGAGGATACGGTTTCGAATGGTCCACAGGGAAGGGCCTTTGCGTACCACGCACAACTTCTCGACGCATCCTTTCAGATGCGAGTGTTCGAGAACACGGATCTGCAGTTTGCCTACACGCTTTCGCTGGTGAAGTACGATAACGCCAACAGCGGGTTCAGTCCGACCGGCCTGAAGAAAAGGGACGATACGGAAAACCAGATCATGGCGGGAATCCGCCAGCCGCTTACGGATCGCTTGGCGGCCACTCTGTACTATATCGGTGTCTTCCACGGTTCGAACGTTACCGAGTTTGACTACAATCGCCAGATCATTTCCGCGGGGTTACGGTACTCGTATTGAGGTGATGCAGATGTTTTGTGCTGGATGGAAGGCCGTTGTTTGCGGTGCGGCGTCGCTGCTTGCCGCGGGGACAGTCTGGGCAGAGGCTGATGCGGGTCTGGTGGCCGCGGTACAGGGTAAGGTCCAGATTCAACGGCGTGGCACCCCGGTAGATGCTCGTGTGGGGAGCCTCCTGCGACTTGGCGATCGACTGCGCACTGCGGCAACGGAGCGGGTCAAGGTGGTGGTCGCCGAAGACACGGTGATCGATGTCGGTCCTTCCACGGAACTGGTCATCGATGAAACCCTGGCTGGTTCAGGGGGCAAGCGGCAGCAATCCGCTTTCCGTTTATTCGGCGGAGTTGTGCTTGCCAGAGTCGGTGACGCCTACCGTGCAGCAGGATCGCGTTTCGAAGTGGAAACTTCCGCCGCGACGATCCGGGTGCAGGGTACGGAATTTATCGTGTCACACGATGTTGCAACAGAGGTGACCGAGGTGATCGGCATTTCCGGCGATGTTGATGTAGCCGGCAAGATCGGCGCCATGGGTGGCGGTCCGGTTCGAATCGGGCCTGGGATGAGCACGCGAGTCCATCGTGGGCGGCTGCCCTCCTCGGCGGAGCGACTCGCTGAGGCACGGGTCCGCCAGGTTTCCCAGGGAATAGAGATTCTAGGCACGGGGCGCAGGGACGGCCTGAACGTGTTTCACCCGGTCATCGCTGGTCGCTTGATTACCCCGGCAGATGTTCCCGGGGGGGGGGACACCGGGTCGGCAACGCCATCAACCGTCCATTTGGCCGCAGTGACCCCCGGCGTTCCCGGCAGTGCAGTTCGGTCGCTGGATGTTTATACGAACACTCAGCCGCTGGAGGTTTATCAGGTCTTTTCGCCGGGGCGATTGCCCTCCGGTGGCATCAAGGTCGAATTCTAGAAAGCGAGCCGTTTTGTGGATTCATCCGGGAGCGGTGTCTCTCCGTCACTTGCGGCACACGGCCGTTTATGCAACAAAGAAGGCGCATCGATACACGGAGCCAGACAAGAAGGAGAAATCTTATGCTGATGAAGCAGGTGTGTGGAGTGGCTGTTGTGGCCTTGGTGGGGATGACCCTGACGGGGTGCGGTTCCAAGCAACCCATTATCGATCCGGCGACGGTTTCGCGTATCGAGGCGGCGGCGGGTCGGGCCGAGACTGCAGCAAGCAAGGCGGAAACGGCTGCCCGTAGTGCGGCGGATGCCTCTGCCAAGGCAGAAGCGGCGGCCGCCAAAGCAGAAGGCCAATTCAAGCGCAAGATGCACAAGTAGTGCTCTTTTTTCAGTACGAACACTTCGATCAGACTCCCCGTCCAAGGGGAGATGTATCTCGAGTCTAAAAAGGCGA
>CAZEWD010000080.1:0-4514 GCA_964515725.1 uncultured Binatia bacterium (SeqCode) | reverse complement strand
AGCCTATTCTTACATTCACTTGAATGACGGAACGCATAAATTGGTTTCAAAAAATATGGGTTATTTTGAAGACGCACTGCAACACTTCGATACCTTTATAAAACCGCATCGTTCTTACTTTGTAAATATTGCTTACATACAGGCATTTTATAAAAAAGGCGAAGGAGGTGAAATGATGCGGATCGGAATGAAGACGAAAGCGGTGGCGACACTCATCACGGTTGCGGCGTTGGCTGGTGCGACATCCGGTTGCTCTGGCAAACTGAGCGCGGAAGAGCAGCAGGCGGTGCAACGCGTCGAGGCAGCAGCGAGCAAGGCTGAGACGGCAGCGAATCGCGCCGAAGCAGCAGCCAAGAGCGCGGCCGATGCAGCCGCCCGTGCAGAAGCAGCAGCCAGCAAGGCTGAGGCGATCTTCAGCAAGAAGCTCTACAAGTAACCTCTTCGTTGGAACATCGAGAACCGGGCGGTCTGGGTTTCCGGACCGCCTTTTTTTGTCCGTAATCGGTTCTCGGGCAGGATCTGCGGGGGAAATCCCGCTACCGAGGTCCAGTTTCGTCGAAGGTGACGACGGTCTTGATCGCCGACCGGTCCAGGGCTGCCGTGCGATAGGCCGCTGCCACCTCCTGTAAGGGAAATCGGTGCGTGACGATCTGTTCGGCGCGTACGACGCCTTTAGCAATGTACTGTAGTGCGGCTCGCGTCTCGAGCGGTCCGCATGAGTAACTCGGGATCAACCGGATTTCGCGGAAGTAGTAATCATGGGTCGAGAGCGGCAACTTTGCCTCTGGTGGCGTGCCCATGAACTGGATCACGGTGCCGCCGTTGGCGACACACTGTAGGGCGAGTCCAATGGCCTCGACGGTTGCGGGCCCTGCAATCACGACCTCGGCGCCGGCACCATCGGTCCGTTCCCGGATTGCATCGATCACGGAACCGTGGGAGGCATCGATGACTTCATCCGCGCCGAGACCCGACGCAAAGGAGCAGCGGGCCGCAACCAGATCGACACCGATTACGCGCCGAGCGCCGCGGTGCCTTGCGAGCAGCACATGCAGTTGACCCATGACTCCCAGGCCGATGATCACCACCGTTGCTCCGGCAACATCCCCTGCGCGGTTCATCGACTTGACCACACAGGCCAGGGGTTCGACAAGTGATCCATCCGTATCGGAGACATGATCAGGCAGGCGGAGTGTATCTCCGGTCAGATTGACCTCGGGGACGAGGAAAAATTCCGCCATGCCACCGGGGATGAGATTGGTTGCCCTCCAGGTCGGGCATTGCACGAATTCGCCGCGCCGGCAGGCGTGGCACCGCAGGCAAGGTACGTGATGATGCACGAAGACGCGACCTCCGGGCTGGAAATCCTGCACTTCTGCGCCAACCTCGGCGATGACACCGGCCGGTTCGTGCCCAAATACCAGGGGCGCTTTCTTGCGAATATACCAGGGGGTGACGTCGCCCGAACAGATTCCACAGGCGCGAGTCTGGACGAGCGCTTCCCGTGGCCCAGGCCGTGGGATCGGTGCCTCCTCGATCCGGACATCGAGGTAGTCATAGATCCTTGCTACTTTCATGTGCTCGGTTCGATCAGGAACTTGATGCCCTCGCCGGCACGGTGCGCAGCCAGAGCCGCGGGAAGAGCTTCCAGCGGGTAGCGCCCGCTGATGAGGGCTTCGCCGTTGAAATCGGGCCTGATCAAAAGTTGATGGGCGGCCTGCACCGCCCGGGGCGTGAAGTGGAACGGGCTGATCAGGCGCAACTGGTCGTAATGCACGCGCTGTGTGTCCAGTCGCACGACGGTTCCCGGGGGGCAACCTCCGAAGAACACGACGGTACCGCCGCGGCGGACGAGATGCGGCGCTCCTTCCCACACCTCTGCCTGACCGGTGCATTCGATCACCACGTCAGCGCCCCGCCCCTGCGTCAGAGCGAGGATCTCGTTTCGTGCGGCTTCGATCGTTCCCCTGAACACGCGGGCAGCTCCGAGATCGGCCGCGTTGTGCAGCCGCCGTGCCGTGCGGCCGATGACGGTGACATCCAGGACTCCCCTGGCGCGCAACGCCAGGAGATGCAGCAGGCTGATGGCGCCGGCGCCGATCAGGACGACACGATCATCCTGACGCACGGGTGCAAGGCTCAGACCGTGCATCACACAGGATAGCGGTTCGAGCAGCGCTGCAAGTCCATAGGATACGCCTGGCGGTTTGCGATAGAGATTCGTACGCACCACGCGGGCCGGTAATTTCACATACTCACCATAGGCCCCGTGGACCATGGTTGGCATCACCGTGTCGCAGAGATTTTCCTGCTCTCGCAGGCAGAAGTAACACTCGCCGCACGGAGCCGTCGGCGTGGCCATCACGGCGTCACCTTCGCGCACCGTAGTTACCCCGCGACCGGCTTTTGCCACATCCCCCGAGAATTCGTGGCCGAAGGGCATGGGCATGGGAAATTTGGGGTGCCCTCGGAGGAATGTCTTGATGTCTGTGCCACAGGTCAGGGCGGCGCGAATCCGCAGGACCACTTCGCCTTCGCCGGGCTCAGGCTGCGGAACGTTTTGCATCTCGAGGGCCCCCGGGCGGGTCAGAAAGTAGGCACGCATGGTTTCCCGGTGCGTCGGTGACATCCAGCATGCGCTACCGGTGCGTCCCCGCGATGTCAATTGCCGGGGGTAGCTGACTTCCTTTCGGTCAAACGGTAAGAAGCCTTTGTGGCACGGGGTTCGGGCACGACTTTCGCCGAGCGACAGGTCGACCTACAAGAGTTGGTCGCTCAGGCCGCTGGTGGCAAAAACCGCTCGATTTACCTCCTTGCCGGAGAGCCGTTCCAGACGACAGCAGCCGCCAAACGACTGATCGAGGCTCTGGTTCCCGCTGCCCACCGCAGTTTCAATCTCGAGACTTATGACGGGCGATCCACCCCCATGGCTCGCATCCTCGACAGTTTGCGTATGCGGGGGCTTTTCTCGGGAACAAAGGTCGTGTGGTTGCGCGAAACGACGGTTTTCCTGTCCGGCGAGAAAAAACCAGAGATTACGTTCTCGATGTTCGCCGCGATCACGGACGATCGACCAGCAGATGCGGCAGAGAAGCTGTTGACCCTCGTGGCGCTCGCGGGGTGGACTCAGCAGCAGTTTGTCGAGGCTCGGTGGAATCTGTTGCCGAAGACACGGATCAAGGAGGTGTTCGGAGAAGAACTGGAGCCGAATCAACTTGCTGCGGTGGCATCGATCCATGCCTGGTGCCTGGCCCGCGATTTGTCCGTGCGTGAGTTCCAAGACGAGGGCGCTGGACTTCTGGCGATGCTGGAGGAGGGGCTGCCGCCCGCCGTTGTGCTTGTGTTGACAGCCTCGACCGTCGACGCTCGCAAGAAACTCTACAAGCGGATCGCCGAATCGGGTGGGCTGTTGGATTTGTCCGTCGCACGCGAACGAAGTGGTGCTCTGCATCGCGAGGCGGTAGAGGGGTTGCTGTCCGTCGTACTGGGTGAGTATGGGAAGCGGCTTGACGCCGGGGCCCGGGAGTTGATCGTTCGGCGCGCGGGGTCCGACGCGGCGATCCTCAGCTCAGAGTTGGAGAAGCTGTGCCTTTTTTGCGGTGAACGTACGGTGATCACTGCCAACGATGTTCGCCGGTTGGTGCCCGATCTCACTGAATCGTGGATTTTCGATTTCACCGCAGCTCTTGCAGCACGCCAACTGAGCGCCGCTCTCACACTTTTGCGGGGGCTGCTGGGCCAGGGTGAACCAGCGCTGCGCCTGTTGGCCATGATTGTGCGTGAAGTGAGGCTTCTTCTTATTGCCCGCGAATGTCTCGATACGACGTTGCGTGGGGACTTTCGGCCCGACTTGCCCTATCCCGCTTTTCAGAGCCGGGTGTTGCCCCGTATCGATGCCGAAACGCTGGGGGCCTTCGGCAAGGCCCATCCCTATGTCGTGTACAAACGATTCCAGGATGCAGCGCGTTTTGGAGCGGCCAGATTACGCAAGGCGATCGTGGAACTGGCCGAGATCGATGCGCGCCTCAAATCGACGCGCACGGATTCCGGCCTGTTGCTGGAAGCATTCGTGATTCGCTGGTGTGGTCAGCACTCGGGGGCGCGTTGAGCGACACTCACTGAGCTTGATTTCCCGTCGTTCGGACCACGAACAGGGGACAGCACGATGACGTCCACACTCCTTCGATCTACCAGTTGCATCAGTTGTTGGAACGGATCGCCGATTTCGACCACGACTTCGCATGGCACGCGGCCGGCAACGAAATGGGAATCCGTGTCCTGCAACTTTGCCAATGCTCTCTCTTTGAGTTGCTGAAAAGTTTGGATGTGCCCCGCCTGGTCGTACATCTGTTCGGTGGGGACGTGAATGATGTGTGCCAGAATGAGGCTACCCCCGAACGCGTGTGCAAACTGCACCGCATATTCGGTTGCCTGGTCTCCGTGGATCGAGAAATCGATGGGGCAAAGGACCGTCTTGAAACTGCGCGACACGTGTCACCTCACTTTCATCGCCA
>CAZEWD010000079.1:4605-11787 GCA_964515725.1 uncultured Binatia bacterium (SeqCode) | reverse complement strand
CTCCGAACTGCCGTTCCGGGAAGCCGTTACTTTGATCGTGACGACCGATCACGGTCTGGTCCCCGCGTCCTACAATGTGAACGTCAAGAAAATACTGCTCGATCACGAACTGCACCCCCGGGTTATTTCGGCGGGAAGCACGTCACACCTGTACTTCGAAGACGCTGGCGAGGCCGACCGAGCAATGCGTCCGCTCAGCAGATACAGTGAGTTCATAGCGGTGCGTAAGACCGCGCTGCCGGCAAGCTGGCACCTCGGCAACGGTCCACGCGTCGGGGATATCATCCTGTCCGCCAAGCCGCCGTACTTCATCGAGGACCTCGACCGCTGGCCGGCGTGGCTCCGCTGGCTCGGCACGTTCGGCCCCGAATTCCTGTGGATCGGGCCGTGGCCGCGGGCCGCGCACGGCTATGGCGCAGAAATCCCGGGCGTCGAATCGATCTTCTATGCCTGGGGCGCTGGTGTCGCCCATGGCCGGCGTATCGACAATGTGCGCGCCATCGACCTCCATCCAACCATCGCCCGCTTACTGGGAATCTCCCCGGGGACGCCGCTCGACGGAAGAGTTGTCGAGGCGGTCCTGGAGCAGTGATCGACTTGCCAGACGCAGCCAGAACCGTAGGAGTCGTTTCCGACGATCTGCAAAGGAGGGGCACTGCGTAAATTCTCCTCTGCCTTGACTTCCAGACAACAGGGGCGCACCTCCGCTATTCATTCACCATGCCTCAGGATCTCGTCATCAGCGGCGCTCGACAGCACAACCTGAAGGACCTGCACGTCCGCATCCCGCGTGACAAGCTCATCGTCATCACGGGCTTGTCAGGTTCGGGGAAATCGTCGCTCGCCTTCGACACGATCTACGCCGAAGGACAGCGGCGTTACGTCGAATCCCTATCGGCCTATGCTCGCCAGTTCCTCGAGCAGATGGACAAACCCGATGTCGATTCGATCGAAGGGCTCTCCCCCGCGATCGCCATCGAACAGAAGACGACCAGCCGTAACCCGCGATCCACCGTCGGCACAGTCACTGAGATCTACGATTACCTGCGTCTGCTTTTCGCGCGTATCGGCAGACCGCATTGCCACAAGTGTGGCCGCGAGATCACGGCACAGACGGTCCAGCAGGTCGTCGATCGGATCTGCGAGTTACCGCAAGGGTCGAAGATCGTCCTGCTGGCACCCATCGTACGCGGCCGCAAGGGCGAGTATCGTAAGGAACTCGTCGAGTTGCGCAAAGCGGGCTTCGTGCGGGCACGTATCGACGGAACTCTGCACGACCTCGGCGAGAGTATCGCCCTGGCAAAGAACCAGAAACACACGATCGAGGTCGTGGTCGACCGTCTTGTTACCCGTGGGGGAATGGAAAAACGCCTGGCGGATTCTCTGGGGGTGGCCTTCCGATATGGCGACGATGTCGTGCGTATCGAAGTGCTCGGGAACGATGCGGATGATGTGAGGGAGACACTGCTCTTCAGCCAGAAGTACGCCTGCATCGCCTGTGGTGTCTCGTATCCCGAGTTCACGCCCCGCATGTTCTCCTTCAACAGCCCTTACGGGGCCTGTGCCACATGCAGCGGTCTGGGTACGTCGATGTACTTCGATCCTGAACTGATCGTGCCGGACGAGAAGCTCTCACTGGCCGATGGAGCCATCGCGCCATGGGTGAAAAAGACCGGAGGTACGCATTCCCATGAACCTCTGTTGCAGGGACTGGCACGACATTTCGGTTTCGACCTGCAGACGCGGTGGCGGGACCTGAAACCCGAGGTGAGGCAGATTCTTTTGTACGGCACGGAGGAAGAGATTCCGTTCGTGTATGAAAAAAACTCCCGCCGCTTCGAATTCCGGCGGCCATTCGAAGGAATCATCGCCCGGCTCGAAAAACGGTTGAAGGAGACCGATTCAGACTGGGTGAGGGAAAGTCTAGAACGCTTCATGAACGTTCGGCCCTGTGAATCCTGTGGCGGGGCCCGGCTGAAGCCCGAATCCCTGGCCGTGAGAATCGCGGGCAAGTCGATCGTCGATGTCACTGGCCTATCGATCGGTGCGGCACGGGACTTCTTTTCGCAGCTCGAGCTGACGCCTCAGGAATACGAGATCGCACGACGCATCCTCAAGGAAATCACCGAGCGACTGGGATTTCTCGGCGATGTGGGTCTTGATTACCTCTCCCTGGAACGTACCGCCGCCACCCTGTCGGGCGGTGAGGCGCAACGCATCCGCCTGGCCACACAGATCGGTGCCAGCCTCATGGGCGTTCTCTACATCCTCGACGAGCCATCGATCGGCCTGCACCAGCGCGATAACGACCGCCTCCTCAACACCCTCAAGCGATTGCGCGATCTCGGAAACACCGTGCTCGTCGTCGAACACGACCGTGATGCGATCCTGGCCGCCGACCACGTCATCGATATGGGGCCGGGTGCCGGGGTCCACGGCGGACGGATTGTCGCGGAAGGATCACCGGAGCAGGTTGCTGCTCACCCGGCATCGTTGACCGGCCAGTACCTCTCCGGTGCCCTGGAGATCGAGGTTCCCCGGCGGCGCCGCTCCGGCAATGGATGGTCCCTGAGCCTCGAAGGTGCGCGTCACAACAATCTGAAAGATATCGACATCCGCATCCCCCTCGGGACGGTGACCTGCGTCACGGGTGTCTCCGGATCCGGCAAGAGTTCACTGATCATTGATACCCTTTATCGTGCCCTGGCCCAGAAGATTTACCACTCCCGGGAGAAACCCGGTGCCTTCAAGAAGATCTCCGGCTGGCAGTTACTGGACAAGGTCATCGATATTGACCAGGCGCCGATTGGCCGCACGCCACGCTCGAACCCTGCCACCTACACCGGCCTCTTCACGCACCTGCGTGATCTCTTTGCGCAACTCCCGGAGGCCCGCGTCCGAGGCTACGAGCCAGGGCGGTTTTCCTTCAACGTGAAGGGCGGACGCTGTGAGGCATGCAAGGGCGACGGTGTCATCAGGATCGAAATGCATTTCCTGCCCGACGTCTACGTCACCTGCGAGGTCTGTCATGGCCGGCGCTACAATCGAGAAACGCTGGAGGTCCAATACAAAGGGAAGAATATCGCCGACGTGCTGGACATGACCGTGGCGCAGGCCCTCGATTTCCTTTCGCCCATTCCATCCATCCGGCAAAAACTCGAGACGCTCCAGGACGTCGGGTTGGAGTATATCGGTCTCGGGCAGGCTGCGACAACGTTGTCTGGAGGTGAGGCTCAGCGAATCAAGCTGGCGAAAGAACTGAGCCGCCGCGCCACGGGGAAGACTCTCTACATCCTCGACGAACCGACGACCGGCCTGCATTTCGATGACATCAGAAGACTTCTCCGCGTGCTCGGCAGACTGTGCGAGGCAGGCAACACCATCCTCATCATCGAACACAATCTCGACGTCATCAAAACCGCCGATCACGTTCTCGACATCGGACCAGAGGGCGGGAACGGCGGTGGGCGGCTCGTGGCGAGCGGGACACCGGAGGAGATTGCCGCCCACCCTGAATCGCATACCGGACGTTACCTGAGGTCCGTCTTGCCGGGTACCTCGCCCCCGCCTCGTTTGGGATCGCTTTCTGCCTTGACACGAGAACCGCACGTCGATACTGGACCAAATAAGTCGGAATTGTAGTCATCCCCCAATTGCATGGGGCGCCAATACAGGTACATCGCCTTAAATTCAGAGCGATTTGGGATGAGTTAGGAGGAACAGCATGGGAAGAGTGATTTACATGGACAACCACGCGACCACCCCGGTGGACCCCCGGGTACTGGAAGCGATGTTGCCGTATTTCACCGAGAAGTTTGGCAATGCCGCCAGCCGCAACCATGCGTACGGCTGGGAGGCAGAGTCGGCGATCGACACGGCACGCGAGCAGATCGCAGGCCTGATCCGCGCAAAAGCCAAAGAGATCATCTTCACCAGCGGCGCCACCGAATCCAACAATCTCGCCCTCAAGGGCGTGGTCGATTTCTACAAGGACAAGGGCAATCATATCATCACCGCCCAGACCGAACACAAAGCGATCCTCGATACCTGCAAGTCGCTCGAACGCAGTGGCAAAGCGACAGTGACGTATCTGCCCGTTGACCAGCACGGCCTGATCGATCCGGACGATATCCGCAAAGCGATCACAGACAAAACGATCCTGATTACGATCATGCTGGCGAACAACGAAATCGGCACGATCCACCCGCTGCGAGAGATCGGTAAGATTGCGAAAGAAAAGGGCATCCTGTTCCACAGCGATGCGACTCAGGGCGTGGGTAAGGTCCCGGTGGACGTCGAATCGATGGGAATCGATCTGATGTCGTTCTCCGCGCACAAAATGTACGGACCGAAGGGTTGCGGTGGACTCTACGTTCGCTCGAAGGGACCACGTGTCCGGCTCGTGCCGCAGATGGACGGAGGTGGCCATGAGCGGGGCATGCGATCGGGCACACTGAACGTGACCGGCATCGTCGGCCTGGGGGTCGCCTGCGAGATCGCCGGGCGTGAGATGGAGACTGAGATGGCACGGATGCTCAGCCTGCGCGAACGCTTGAAAAACGGCATCTTCGAACAACTGGATGAGGTCTACCTCAACGGCCACCCGACCGAGCGTCTGGCCGGGAACCTCAATGTGAGTTTCGCCTATGTTGAAGGCGAATCTCTCTTGATGGGGCTGAAAGACGTAGCCGTGTCGTCGGGTTCAGCCTGCACCTCGGCCACGCTCGAACCGTCCTACGTGTTGCGCGCCCTCGGCATCGGAGAAGAACTGGCACACACCTCGATCCGTTTCGGACTTGGCCGGTTCAACACGGAAGAGGAAGTCGATACCGTCATCGAACGGGTCGTCCATGAAGTCGTCCGACTGCGTGAGATGTCGCCCCTCTATGAAATGGCCAAGGACGGTATCGACCTGAAAAGCTACAACTGGGCGCGCGACTGAGAGCAACCGCGACAAAGGAGGAACGGAAAATGGCGTACAGCGACAAGGTCATCGATCACTACGAAAATCCCCGTAATGTCGGCTCTTTCAACAAGGAAGATGCAGACATCGGTACTGGCGTCGTCGGCGCACCCGAGTGCGGAGACGTCATGAAGCTCCAACTGAAGATCAACGGAGACGGCGTCATCCAGGACGCCCGATTCAAGACGTTCGGCTGTGGCAGCGCTATTGCCAGTTCCAGTTACGTGACGGAATTGGTCAAGGGCAAGACTCTCGACGAGGCGATGGCCATCAAGAATACACAGATCGTCGAAGACCTCTCCCTGCCACCCGTGAAAATCCACTGTTCGGTTCTTGCCGAAGATGCCATCAAGGCAGCGATCACTGACTGGAAGAAGCGCAATGACGGTTCCGAGGAGGAACCGAAAAAAGCTGCAAACCAGTAAAGGAGACCGCCGTGGCCATCACCATTTCCGAGAATGCCGCCAACAAGATCCGTAGTCTGGCAGGCGATAACCCCGAGGCCGGATTGCGCGTCAAGGTCGTCGGCGGTGGATGCTCGGGGTTGCAATACCGGATGGATCTGGATGTGGAACGCCCTGGCGACAAGGTATTTGCAACCGATGACGCGCGCATCTTCGTCGACCGTAAGAGTTTTCTGTACCTCAACGGAACGGAACTCGACTACAACGACGGATTGATGCACGCGGGTTTCTCGCTGCAAAATCCGAACATCAAGCGTTCTTGCGGCTGCGGCTCCTCCTTCACGGTCTGAGGCCTCCTGCATGTTCGCACTGCACGCTTCGACTGTCCTGGATTCCTCCACCGCGCGACCTACAGCAGTATGCTGGAATTGCCAGCGCACACACCACGGGGAACTTTTCTGTCCGGCTTGCCAGGCGATCCAACCTTTTCCGGAACAGGCCGACTATTTCGAAGTGTTGGGGTTGCCCCATACCCCCGTGGTCGACCTCGCTCTGCTGCAACAACACTATTACGAGTTGCACCGGCAGCTACATCCAGACCTGTTCCAGTCCGGTCCACCACAAGCGCGCCAGACAAGCTTGCGGAACACAGCGGCCGTGAACCAGGCCTTCCGCACGCTACGCGATCCGGAAGACCGTGGCCTGTATTGGCTGACACTGAAGGGCGAATCGATCGGGCAGAACAACAATCGCATTCCACCCGAACTGACCTCACTCGTCTTCGAGACCCAGGAAAAACTCGAGGAGATGCGCGATGGCAAACAGAACCGGGAGGAACTGACCGAAGTGCATCAGTCCCTGGAAAGCCAACGCCAGGCTTTGAATCGCAAACTCGAAGAGAATTTTGAGGCCTGGGACAAGGGGAGTGCATCACAGGCGCAACTCCTGAGTGAACTGAAGGCACATCTTTCCAAACTTGCCTATCTCGGAAGGTTGATTCGCGACGTAGACAAGGCACTGGAGCATTGATGGAACGAATTTTCGGTATCGATCTCGGCACTACCAACAGCCTGATTGCCTATTCAGACGAAGGAACACCACGTGTCGTCGTCGACCCGGAAACCGGATCGCCACTCCTGCCGTCCGTCGTGTCATTTCTGAACGCCGACGAATTTGTCGTTGGCGAAGCAGCGAGGGCGCGTGCCGCACACCACCCCCTTGAAACGATCGCCTCGGTGAAACGCTTCATGGGCCATGGCATGGAGCATGTCTCCGAGGCAGACCGGGCCGAGTACCCGTTCCCCCCCGATGCCACGTCCGGTATCGTACGTTTTCGCATCCACGGCCGCGACTATACACCACCCGAAATCTCCGCCCTGATTCTGAAGGAACTGAAGCGACGCGTTCAGACCGTTCTGGGAGAAGAAGTCCATAAGGTCGTCATCACCGTGCCAGCCTATTTCAATGATACACAGCGCCAGGCCACACGCGACGCTGGACGCCTGGCCGGCTTCGAGGTGCTCCGTCTGGTCAACGAACCGACTGCTGCCGCGCTTGCCTACGGACTCGACCAGCGCAATCAGGGTGCGGTCGCCGTATACGACTTCGGTGGCGGCACCTTCGATATTTCAATCCTCCGCCTCCACCAGGGCATCTTCGAGGTGCTTGCTACCCATGGGGACACCCGTCTCGGCGGTGATGACATGGACCGCCGTGTTGCGAATCTGCTCCTCGAACAGCTCAGCCAGGCGCAACGCCGTGATCCCGACCTGGTGCAAGCGGCGCTCAGTACGGCAGAGACGGCGAAAAAACAAC